>NZ_JAZHLK010000050.1:0-27995 GCF_036549515.1 Aurantimonas sp. E1-2-R+4
CGGCATCGCCACGATGCCGCTCGACAAGGCTCTCGACTATATCGCCGCCGAGCCGGATTTCTGGATCCACGCTTGAGCGAAAACCCGCTCAAAATGGCCAAAGTCGAGCTAAGTTTCCGATATCGTGGAAATCCCTGCCTGAAACCGGCTGTAGCCGTCCGCCCGCAGCTCGCAGGCGGGGCAGGTGCCGCAGCCATAGCCCCATTCGTGTCGGTGGCTCCGGTCGCCATTGTAGCAGGTATGGGTCTCGTCGCGGATGAGATCGAGGAGGGCCGCGCCGCCGATGTCCTCGGCCATCGCCCAGGTCTCGGCCTTGTCGATCCACATCAGCGGCGTGTGAATGACGAAGCGGCGCTCCATGCCCAGATTGAGAGCGAGCTGCATTGCCTTCATGGTGTCGTCGCGGCAGTCGGGATAGCCGGAGTAGTCGGTCTCGCAGACCCCCGTCACCAGGTGCTTGATCCCGCGCCGATAGGCGACCGCTCCCGCGAAGGTCAAGAACAGGAGATTGCGGCCGGGCACGAAGCTGTTGGGCAGGCCGTCGGCCTGCATGGCGATCGCGACGTCGCGCGTCAGTGAGGTCTCGCTGACCTTGGCCAGCGTCGTCAGGTCGACCAGATGGTCTTCCCCCAACCGGTCGTCCCAGGCCGGAAAGCGCGCGCGGATCGCCGCGAGCGCGTCGAACCGCACGGTGAGCTCCACCGCATGGCGCTGGCCATAGTCGAAGCCGATCGTCTCGACATGAGTGAAACGATCGAGCGCCCAGGCGAGGCAGGTCGCCGAATCCTGGCCGCCAGAGAACAGCACCAGCGCGGATTGATCGGCGGTCTGGTCAGCGGCCGTCATATTCGGCCCAGCACTGCGGCGTCTCGAACACCTTCACCGAGGCGGTGACGGGCAGCGCAGCCTTCATCCGATCGTAGATCCAGACGGCGATGTTCTCGGAAGTCGGATTTTCCAGTCCCTCGACCTCGTTCAGCGTGTGGTGATCGAGCCGCTCCAGAAGCGGCGTGAAGGCTTTCTCGACGTCGAAGAAGTCGACGACGAATCCGGTTCGCGGGTCCACCGGCCCCTCGAGCGTCAGTTCGATCCGGTAGGAGTGGCCGTGCATCCGGTGGCAACGATGTGTTTGCGGCACATGGGGCAGTCGGTGAGCGGCTTCGAAGGTGAAGGCTTGGGTGATTTTCATCTAATTCCCAGGAGCTTGTGGGTTTGCAGGGTGAGGCGCCAACGCGGATGCGCGAGACAATAGGCGAGCGCCGCCGCCGTGTTCGCTTCCCGCTCCGGTCCGTCCATCGGCTGCAGCAACAACGTGTCGAAGTCCAGCTCGGCGAAACGCTCCGGCTCGGCCCTCGCCTGCGGATAGACCAGTTTCAACTCTTGCCCGTTGGTCTGGACGAGCGGTGCACCGCTTTTCGGGCTGACGCAGATCCAGTCGATAGCCACCGGCACCGGGAGTGTGCCGTTGGTCTCGACCGCGATCTCGAAGCCTTCCCCGTGGAGAGCGGAGACGAGGGCATCGTCGACCTGCAGAAGCGGCTCGCCGCCGGTCAGCACCACGAGGCGACCGGGCACGGTCTCGCCCTCCCAGGTCGCGGCGATGGCGGCCGCGAGTGCCCGCGCGCTGGTGAATTTGCCGCCGCCGGTCCCGTTGGTGCCGACGAAATTGGTGTCGCAGAACTGGCAGACAGCCGTCGCGCGGTCGATCTCCCGGCCGGACCACAGATTACAGCCGGCAAAGCGGCAAAACACCGCTGCGCGCCCGGCGTTTCGGCCCTCGCCCTGAAGTGTGTAGAAAATCTCCTTGACCGAATAGGTCATGGTGTCATCCGGTTTTTAGCGACGCACGGCATGGCCGGCGTCGGTTTGTCGATCAAATACGCGGGAGCCGGCCGGTCGATCGGGCCGTCATCCCCGGCGTCGTATCGGCGCAGTTCGCCCTGTGCGATGGTGGGCCCTGTGCAATGATGGTCTGCCGCGCAAACGGGTTTGAAACGCTTGCACCAGGCACGGGGCGTGCGGCGGGGCTTTGTTAATGAGGTCGGGCTGCTTGCGCAACTGTTCAAGGCCGTTTGCTGTCCCCGGCCTCGCCAATGCGGGAAAAACCCGGACATTCAAACGATTCGCGCCGCTGCCGGGCTGTTTCGTCTCTGGTGTTTTGCAGCGCACGCTTTATGTTGCGGCCAATCCAACCGGCACCGGATAAAGCGTCATGGTCGAACTCGCCCTTCCGAAGAATTCCACGATCAACGAAGGCAAGGTCTGGGACAAACCGGCGGGGGCGGCGAACGTCCGCGAATTCAAGATCTATCGCTGGTCGCCGGACGACGGAAACAATCCGCGCACCGACACCTTTTATGTCGATACCGACGACTGCGGGCCGATGGTCCTCGACGCGCTGCTGTGGATCAAGAACAGGGTCGATTCCACCCTGACGCTTCGCCGTTCCTGCCGCGAAGGCATCTGCGGTTCTTGCGCCATGAATATCGATGGCTCCAACACGCTCGCCTGCACCAAGGGCATGGACGAGATCGCCGGGCCGGTGAAGGTCTATCCGCTGCCGCATATGCCGGTGGTCAAGGATCTGATCCCGGATCTGACGGTGCCTTACGCCCAGCTTCGCTCGATCGAGCCCTGGCTGAAGACCGAGACGCCCGAGCCGGAGAAGGAGTGGCGCCAGAGCCATTCGGATCGCGAGAAGCTCGACGGTCTCTACGAGTGCATCCTGTGCTTCTGCTGCCAGACCTCTTGTCCGTCCTATTGGTGGAACGGCGAACGCTATCTCGGGCCGGCCGTCCTCTTGCAGGCCTATCGCTGGCTGATCGATTCGCGCGATGAGGCGACCGGCGAGCGGCTCGACGATCTGGAGGATCCGTTCAAGCTATATCGCTGTCACACGATCATGAACTGCACCCAGTCCTGTCCGAAGGGGTTGAACCCAGCCAAGGCGATTGCCGAAATCAAGAAGATGATGGTCGAGCGCCGCGTCTGAACGCCAGTGATTGTCTCTCCCTCGCTTCGAGGGGCCGCGGCGTGTGCGGCGACTCTGCCACACTGGCGGTCAAAACGGCCGGGATTGATCGTAATCGCGCCGCCGGTCCCCTTTCCGGACATTTTCTCCCATCACGGATGCGGCATGACGAGCATCCGATCTTTCCGCCGCCTCGCGAGCGTATCCATCATCCTGTTGCCCTTCGTCCTCGCCGCCTGCGTGGGAACGCCGGAAATCGAGGATGTGATCAAGCCGATGAGCTACGGGCCAAGCCAGGAGTGTCTGGCGCGGGCGATGTATTTCGAATCCAACCGCTCGAGCCCCGAGGGGATGCTGGCGGTCGGCACCGTGGTGATGAACCGGGTGGAATCGGGGCGCTATCCCACCAATGTCTGCGACGTCGTCGGCCAACCGCGCCAGTTTGCCCCCGGTGTGATGACGCGCCAGATGGGGGCAGGGAAGGAACTCGCCATGCAGACGGCCGCCGAGATCCTCTCCGGCAAGCGGCACGGCGGCGTCGAGAACGCCAAGTTCTTTCATACGGCCGGGCTGAGATTTCCTTACAATAACATGAACTACAAGGTGATCGCGGGGGGCAACGCGTTCTACGAAAAGGTCTCTCGCAGCCGTCGCGGCGATGTCAGGATGGCCTCCCAGGCGGAAATCCGCGGAGCGGGCGCCTCCGGCGCCATCGATCGGATCAGGCAGAACCCGACGCCGAAGACGGACGCTAAGACGCAAGTGGCTGCGGTCGCAAAGACCAAGGCGCGGACGCCGGAAGACAGTCAGTTTCTGGCGCTCTGGCAGGGCCTGACCGCCGAGTCGCCCACCCCAAAGCCGGCCGACGTGCGGGCTGCCGCCGCGGCCGCCCCGCAGGGGAAGTCCGGAAGGCTTTCGAGTGACGTCGAATTGCCGGGTGTCTCAACCGAGCTTGCGGCCGGAACCTCCGTCGCGACTGCGAACGATCCAGCGTCCGACGTCGGCGGAATCCTGGGCCAATAGACCTATATCGGAGCGCAACGCCGCCGCTGCTCTACCGAGCGGCTGATGCGCGGGCGTTTGACGATAATCCGGGCAGGGGTCGATGTTCGCTCAACAGAGTAAGGGTGATCCGGCCATCGACCGGATCGGACCGCTTCTTTATGCGCGCGGCGGCGATGGTCATCGCAACCATCTTGCTGCGCTTGTCGTGCAGCCGGAGAGCGACGAGCCGCCGCTGCTTCGCGTTGACGACGCGGACGCGGCGACCGAGCCGCAGCCGATCGCGACGCTGTTCGGTCGGGTGGTCTGGCGCTACGATTTCTCCTTGCCGGCGGGCCAGCCCGCGTCCTACCGGCTGGGCGGCGAGCGGTTCGAGATCATGCCACCCGACGATCCGAGCGTTCGGATCGCTTATGTCTCCTGCAATGGCCAGGAGAACGGCGATCTGGACCGCGACGTCGGCGAGCGCGACGCGATGTGGAACCGTCTCGTGGAAGAACACGTGCGCGCGCCCTTCGCGCTGATGCTGCAGGGCGGTGACCAGCTCTATGCCGACGATGTGCTGACCGCGCATGAGGCGGTTCGGCGCTGGTCCGAACGACCAAAGCGGCAGCGGGCCGACATTGCCTTCACCGCCGATGCCCGCGAGGCAGTTCGGCGCTTCTATTTCCGTCGCTATCTGACCACCTTCGCCCGGCCGGCGATGCGAACCTTGGCGGCTCGCGTTCCCTCGATCATGATGTGGGACGATCACGACATCATCGACGGCTGGGGCAGCCATCCCGAGCCCCTGCTCGACAGCCCGGTCGGGCGCGGCCTCTTCGAGGCGGCGCGGGAGATGTTTGTCCTGTTCCAACTCGCCGCGAAGGACGGCGCCCTGCCCGACATCGCGTTCGATGCAAGCGGACGGACGCTCGGCTTGGCCGTGCGTTATCCGGGCCTGTCCATCCTTGCCCCCGATCTCAGGAGCGAACGGCGTCCCGACCGGGTGATGGGCGAGGCCGGCTGGTCCGGGTTCGAACGCGCCATGGCCGCGACGCCCGATGACGAGCGCATTCTGTTGATGTCGAGCGTTCCCGCACTCGGCCCTCGGCTGAGCTGGGTCGAGGCGGTCGCCGACATCGTGCCGAAGATTCGCGAGCTGGAGGACGATCTGCGCGATCAATGGCAGAGCCGCGCGCACCGGGAGGAATGGAAGCGCTTCCTGCGCCTCCTCGCCGAGCGCCAGGAGGGTCATCGCGCCTGTATCACGGTAGTGTCCGGCGAGATCCATCTCGCGACCCGCGGCGAGATGCGGTTGAAAGACGGATCGAGGCTGCACCAACTCGTCGCATCCGGCATTTCGCATCCGGCGCCGCGCGATTTTTATCCACGCATGCTCGGTCTCCTGGCGCGGGTCGGCGAAAGCCCGCTGCGGAAGCGGAAGATCCGTCTTCGGCCGCTGCCGTCGAAGCGCGCGATCTATACCGGCGAGCGAAATTACCTGGTTCTGTCGCGCGCGGACGCGGCCTGGACGGCGCAATGGGAGCTCGAAGACAGCGGCCGCACCCCGGTGCTCTCGCTGTGAAACGTGGCCGACGATTGTGATTCAGGCGCTGGAATGTAGCCTGGTCGCGATGCCCTTGCCGCATCTAAGAGGCCGACGCACCGCGATGGCTCAGGGTTGACCGGGCGTTGCGGCCAAATCCAAAAAAGTTCCATGATCACGGAATGACCCCATTGCTGCCAGGGTCCGTTCAACTTTTCGTCACAGCAATTACCGACAAGGCCGGCGTCGCGAATGTCGCCACGCAATATTAGGACTTGTCATGAAGCTTCTGCCCAAAGCCGCGCTGGCCGCCGCGCTCTTCGCCAGCACGCTGGTTACCGGATACACCGTCAGTGTCGCGCCGGTCGCCGCGCACGGTGCCCATAAAGCCGCTTCGGGCGCGGCCTCCTATTACGGCAAACGCTTTCACGGCCGCACGACAGCCAACGGCGAAAAGTTCAACATGAACTCGATGACGGCGGCCCACAAGACGCTGCCTTTCGGCACCAAGGTCCGCGTCACGAACCAGCGCAACGGCAAGTCCGTCGTCGTTCGTATCAATGATCGCGGCCCCTATGCCGGCGGTCGCGTGATCGACCTGTCCAAGGCTGCTGCCTCGAAGATCGGCATGATCCAGTCCGGCACCGCACGGGTCAGCCTCGACATTATCTGAGCGGATGAGGCGCCGGCACGGCCGAGCGCCATCACTGCATGAGGGCTGCACTGGTCCGGAGTTGACGGGAGTAGGGGCCCGTCGGAATGTGAGGGGGAAGGGGGAACAGGATGTCTCCCTCCCGATGGTACGGCGGCGCCCAGGCCGCCATCAGATCTCTCCACATTACGCTGTTGGTTCAGAGCGTTCGCACCTTTTGGGGCCGGGCGCTTTCGTCGTGATGAGCATCCTGCACAAAAGCCGCCTCGTCGCTGCCGATCGGGATTCCAGAGGGAACAGATGGGGCAATATCGCGGTTTCCTTGTCACCTGAGCATGGAGAGCGACGATGCCGAATCCCAAAAACACCCAAGAGCCGCAGACCACCGGCACCGATGGCGACGTTTTCGGCAACGCCGTGGAGCGGACCGACAATGCCTTTCGCGGCAAGAAGGATGGTGAGCGCCTGATCGGCAAGGACATCCCGATCGAGGAACAGGACGCGGAAGAAGAAGAAAAATACTGACACTGACCCGGTGCTGAACCCGACGACCCGGCCGATTGCCCGCAAACCGCGTTCCCGCTAAGCGTCGGCGATGCAAGGTGCCGACGCTCTTCTCCGTGAACTCGACCATTGGGTGGCCGAAGGCCGAACGGTGGCTCTGTGGTGGCGTGACGACGATGCGACGCAGCCGACCCCCGCGCTCTCCCGCCTCGTCGCCGCGGCACGGCGCTACCGCTCGCCGCTCGCCCTCGCGGTAATCCCTGCGCCGATGTCCGATGCGCTCGTTCCGGCCATCGATGACCCGTTGGTGACCATCCTGCAGCACGGCTTCTCTCACGAAAACCATGCTGCGGCGGGCCGGCGCGCGGTCGAATGCGGCGGTGATCGGCCCGCAACAGCCGTCCTCGACGAGCTCGCTGTCGGCCGCGCGCGCCTGGTCGCTGCTTTCGGGTCGCGATTTTGTCCGGTCATGGTGCCGCCCTGGAATCGCATCGAGCCGGCGATTGCGATGGCGCTCCCCGATCATGGCTTCGTCGCAGTCTCGGTGTTCGGCCCGCGTTCGGCCAACCCAGCAGGGGCGGGAAGCTTCGCGGTCAATGCCCATCTCGACCTTCTCACGTGGAAAGGCGGCGCGCGCTTCGCCGGGCGCGACAAGCTGCTCCGGCTTTGCGCCGAGCGGCTGGCCGATCGCCGCTGCGGCCAGATCGATCCCGACGAGCCCTTCGGTCTCCTCACCCATCATCTCGACCATGATGCCGAGACCTGGGCGTTTCTCGACGAGATCCTGGGTTTGCTGGCGGCGCACCCGGCGGTGCGCTGGACCGAAGCCGGCGCGCTGTTCGCCGACGCCGCGCCCGGCGTCAAAGCGCCGCCGCGATGAGTGTCGTCATCAGACCAGCCGGCGAGGCCGATATCGAAGCGGCAGCACGGCTTCTTCATGACCATATGAACGCGAAGATTCCGCCCGAGCGCTGGCGGCTGCTCCTCGACTATCCCTGGCGACCGGCCGGGGTCGAGCGCGGCTGGCTGGTCGAGGATCGCGGCGTCGTCGTCGGTTTCATGGCGACCATCTACAGCGACCGGGACATTGCCGGGCGAAGGCATCGCTTCTGTGATCTGTCCTCCTGGTATCTCCTTGCCGATTATCGCGGCGGAGGCACCGGCGACACATTGCTTCAGGCCGGAATGGCAAAACCGGACGTGACCTATCACACGATGACGGCGCGCCGGGCGACGGGGCGGAAGATTCGCGCGCTGGGTTTCGACATTCTCGACGATACGCGCAGCCTGTTCCGGCCGCTTGCGGAGCCGCGCGCCGCGCCGCTTCCCTGTGTCCGTGACCTCGCGGCGATCGACTCTCGCCTCACCCCGCCGCAACGGGAGATCTTCGCCCGTCATGCCGGTTTCGATTTGCATCAGGCGATCGTCGGCGGCGTCTGGCTGGTCTGGCAGCGCAAACTGAAGGGTAACGCGATCGCCTATCACGAAGTTTTGCACGCCAGCGATCCGGCGTTTCTATCGGCCAATGCACAGGCCATTGCCGACACGATTGTGTCCGGCGAGCGGGGCGTGCTGGCGGTGGATTCGCGCTGGATGACGGCGGGGGACGATCCGGGCACTATCGAGCGGATCGTCCTGCCGCGCTGGTTCCGCTCGCCGGATCTCGAGCGCCGTGACGTCGATCACCTCTATTCCGAAGTGATCCTGCTCGATCAGAAGCTGCCCTGATGGCGCGTCTCGTTCAGGCGGCGATGACGACGAGGTCTGTCGGCTTTTCGACGCCCGCGACTTGGCAACCACCGCGTTGCGTCGCCTGCTCGGCGGCGGAAAAGCCCTGAATGCATGCCAGATCGTATGTCCCCCGTGTGGTGAGGGCGGACGTTGCCTCGACTTTGTTGTGTTTCTCCAGCTTGGCTGCGAGGTTCACGGCGTCGCCGATGACGGTGTATTCCAGCCGGAACTCGTCGCCGAGCGCGGCGAAGACCACCGGGCCGGCGGTGGCCGCGCCGTTGACCCGCAGCGAGCCGTCACCGTGTTCTTCGGCCATGGTCCGCGACCAGTGCGCCGACACGTCCATGATCTCGACGAGGGCGCGCAACGCGTCGGCCGCCGCCGTTTGCGAGGGCGAGGTCGCGCCGAAGGTCGCGAGCAGGCCGTCGCCGAGATATTTGTCGACGATCCCGCCATGGCGCTGGATGATCGGAACGATCAACGCATGCAGACCGACGAGGGTCTCCACCACCCGCTTCGGTTCGTTGGCCTCGACAAATTTTGTGAAGCCGCGAATATCGAGAACGATGATCGCCGCGTCCCGTTCTTCGGCGTCGCCCGCCACCACCGCCACCGGCGACTTGGTAATGACCCGCTCGACGTCGGCGGGAAGAAAGCGGCGGATTTCCTCGCGTTCCACATGCTCCAGCACCGCCGCCGCGAGCAGTCGCTTGGCGCGCGTTAGTGCCAGCGCGAGAACGATCGTCAGGACGAGGATCGCGACAATCTTGTCGATTTCCGCGCCGACCAGGATGCGATCGCTTTGGATATACTCGACGAAACTGCGAGTGATCGCCTGCATGCCCGCTGCGTGTATGGCGTAGAACGTCATGCCGACCCAGCCGAGGGCGGCGATCGCGCCAATCGAGATCACCCAGATCGGATCGAATCGCAACGCGCGGATGGCGATGAAGATAAAGACGTACATCACCGTCGGTGCCTGCAAGGAGAAGCCGGCGCTTTGGCCATACTGGATATGAAAATACCAGATCAGCCCGTACAGCAGCGCGATGTCGACCAGCATTGACACGACCAGGAACCAGCCAGGCAACCGGGTCCGATAGGACAGAAACAGGCGGAGCGCGGTGAAGGCAAGATAGATCGCCAGGCTGACCGGCACCGGCTGTTGCATCAGCGCGTCGCTCGGACGCGGAGAGATGAAATAGAGAAGCGTGATGAAAATGCCGATGCCGAACTGCACCCACCCGATCAGGCGCTCGCTGTCGGCCTCGAACTCCGCGACGACCTCCTGCACCCGGTCCGGGATCGCGCCGGTGGACCGGCGCCCGACGAAGGGGGAAACGAGTTTGGCGCGTTTGCTCATGCCCGCGATCGAAGCAGCCCGCTCGTGAACGGTCTGCCGCCTTCCTATGTCGGGCTGTGCCTCAATCGGGCAGCGCCGCATTGTAACTGGGTGCACCGCCGATAGTGCGATCTTGCGCCCTAAAAGGAAAGTCGCCAGTGTGGCGTGCAGAGAGCACGGCACGAGCGCCAGGAGTATTTCATGAAAGCCCGGCCTCCGCGCGTCCTCATCTACAGTCACGACACTTATGGACTGGGGCATCTGCGCCGCTGCCGCGTCATCGCTCAGGCGCTGGTCGCCCATCGTCCGGACATCGCCATCCTGCTCGTCGCGGGTTCCCCGGTCGTCGGCTCGTTCAGCTTTCCGCCGCAGGTGGATTTCATCCGCGTTCCGGGGGTCGTCAAGCTCGGCGCGGACAATTACGCGCCCTCCAATCCGGGCCTGTCGATCGAGGATCTGACCGAGATTCGCAGCGCCGTCATCAAGAAGACGGCCGAGATTTTCGACCCCGACATCTTCCTGGTGGACAAGGAGCCGCTGGGCATGCGCGGCGAGGTTGAGGCTTCGCTGCGTCATCTGAAGACCACCGGCGCGCGCCTTGTCCTTGGATTGCGCGACATCATGGACGAGCCCTCGCGTCTCGCCGAGGAATGGAAGCGCAAGGACGCCTTCGCGGCGCTTGAGGAATTTTACGACGACATCTGGGTCTATGGTTTGCCGCAGATCTGCGATCCGCTGGAGGGCATCGGCGTGTCGGAACGGGTCCGCCAGAAGGCGGTGTTCACCGGCTATCTGCACAGGGCGGACGAGCCGTCGGGCGCGCTACCCGACCGTATCCGGATCGGCGAGCGACCCTATGTCCTCGTCACCACCGGCGGCGGCGGCGATGGGACGATGCTGGTCGACTGGGTCCTGCGGGCCTACGAGAGCGACCCGGCGATCGGGGTTCGCGCCAAGATCGTTCTTGGTCCCTTCATGGAGCCGGGCTTCCAGGCGGATTTCCAGCGTCGGGCGGCGAAGCTCGACAGCGTCGACGTGATCACCTTCGCGGCGAGTATCGAGCCGCTGTTCGAGCGGGCCGAAGGCGTCGTCGCCATGGGCGGCTACAACACTTTTTGCGAGATTCTCTCCTTCGACAAACCGGCCGTCGTCGTGCCGCGCCGGCAGCCGCGACTCGAGCAATATATCCGCGCCTCCCAAGCCGAGGATCTGGGCCTGTTGACGATGCTGCTCGACGACCGCCTCGACGACGCATCGGCGATGGCCGACGCCATCCGGGCGTTGCCGGGACAGGCGGGGCCGAAATCCGCGGCGATTCCCGGCATTCTCGACGGCCTGAAGACCATTTGCGAGCGCGCGGACGAGTATATCGCCGCCGGTCGGACGAAGAAGGCTGACGGCTACGACTGGAAGCGTGCGAGCCTGCGTCCGATCTCCAAGGCCGGGATGGCATGAGGATCGCATTCTATGCGCCGATGAAATCGCCGCGCGATTCGCATCCGTCCGGGGATCGCACCGTGGCGCGCGGCCTCGTCGAGGCGCTGCGGCTAGCCGGACACGATGTCGTGGTTCCCTCGAATTTCCGCAGCTACGATCGCGGCGACCCGGTGCGGCAGGCCCGCATCGAGCGGATCGGACGGCGGATCGGCGACCGAATTATACGCCGGAACGATGGCCGCGCGCCGATCGACCTCTGGTTCACCTATCACCTCTATCACAAGGCGCCGGACTGGCTGGGGCCGCGTGTGGTCGCGGCGCTGGGAATTCCCTATGCGGTCGCCGAAGCCTCGGTGGCGGACAAGCGCAAGGGCGGGACCTGGCATCGGGGGTATGAAGCGAGCCTGGCGGCGCTCGCGCGGGCCGATCTCGTCGTCGGTCTCAATCCGGCCGACCGGCCTTGCGTCGTCCCCCGGATGCGGCCGGAGGCGCGCTATCTGGACCTCGCCCCGTTCCTCGATGTCCGGCCCTACGCGGAGGCCGCGGCGAACCGGAAGGCCGCGCGGGCGCGGCTCGCTGCGCGCCACGGCCTTGCCGGCGACCGTCCCTGGCTGCTCACCGTCGCGATGATGCGGGAGGACCAGAAGCTCGCCTCGTACCGATTGCTCGCCAAGGCCCTGCAAGTGCTCGGCGACACGGCGATGCAGCTCATTGTCGTCGGCGCGGGACCGGCCGAGGACCAGGTGCGCGAGGCCTTCGCCGGGCTCGGTTCCCGTGTCGCCTTTCACGGCGCGGCAGACGCGGCCGAGATGCCGGCCCTTTATGCCGCGGCCGACCTCTATGTCTGGCCGGCGATCAAGGAATCCTGGAGCATGGCCTTTCTCGAGGCGCAGGCCGCGGGCGTACCCGTTGTCGCCGGCCGCAGCGGCGGCGTTCCGAGCGTCGTCGAGGACGGAGTGACCGGCTTCATTGTCCCGGAAGGCGATGCGCCGGCCTTCGCCGATGGCGTTCGGCGTCTGCTCGATCCAGCCGTGCGAGAGCGAATGGGCCGCGCCGCGCGCAAGCGGACCCTCGATCGCCACGACCTCGTCGTGGCGTCGAAGGCGCTCGACGGCGCGCTGGGTGATACGCTCGCCCGCAGCCGGTCCGTGCCCCAACGAGAGATGATGTGATGCGGGTTCTCTTTCACGTGCAGCATCTTCTGGGCGTCGGGCATCTGCGGCGCGGCGAACTTCTCGCCGACGCCATGNTGATGTGATGCGGGTTCTCTTTCACGTGCAGCATCTTCTGGGCGTCGGGCATCTGCGGCGCGGCGAACTTCTCGCCGACGCCATGGCCAAGCGCGGCATGGCGGTGACCGTCGCGCTCGGCGGCATGCCGGTACCCGAAATGCCCTTTGCTGGCGCCGATGTCGTGCAATTGCCTGCGACCAAGCTCAAGGGCGCCGATTTCAAGGTGCTCTACGACGCCGACGGCGAGCCGGTGACCGATGCCTGGCGCGCGGCGCGGCGGGACGCGCTGTTGCAGCTTTATGACGAAATCCAGCCCGATATCGTCCTCCTGGAGATGTATCCCTTCGGGCGCTGGCGTTTCGGTTTCGAACTCCTGCCGCTGCTCGAACGCGCCGCCCGCGACAAGCCGCGGGTCAAATGCGTCACCTCGGTCCGGGACATCCTGGTCGCGACCAAGCATCCCGAACGGGCAGCCAAGGGCGCAGCGATTGCGCGCGCACATCTCGACGCCGTGCTCGTCCATTCCGATCCGTCGCTCTTCGCCTTCGAGGAGACTTATCCGCATGCGGAGGAACTCGCCGATCTCATTGGCTACACCGGCTATGTGACCGAGCCGGCCGAGCGGGTTCGCGGAGCGCCGAATGGTGAGGTGATCGTCTCGGCCGGCGGCGGCGCGGCCGCCGGCGATTTGATGCGGGCGGCGATGGAAGCCCGTCCGTCGACACCGCTTGCCGACCGGGTCTGGCGCTTCTTCACCGGGCCCCGCTTTCCCGCCGTGGCCTTTGAGGAATTGTCCGCGAGGGCGGACGAGCGGACCGTCGTCTCGCGCTTTGCGCCGAATTTCCAGGAACTGCTCGACGGCTGCGCCCTGTCGATTTCGCAGGCCGGCTACAACACGGTGATGAATCTCCTGCGGGCTGAGGCGCCCGCCGTGGTGGTCCCGTATGACGAGGGCGAGGAGACCGAGCAATGGCACCGCTCGGAACGCATGCGGGACATGGGGCTCTTATCAGTGGTCAAGACGTCCGAACTCTCCCCGCCGACGATGGCGGCGGCGATCGCCGAGACTCTGGAGCGACCGAGCGCCAAACGTCCGTCGATCGATCTCGATGGCGCGGCCCATGCGGCACGAATGATCGAGGCACTTGGCAACGGCGATGATCGCAGCCGGATGGCCCGGTAGATGGACGCCATGCGATCGAGAAATCGCATGACTTCGCCTGCGGGATCGTGGTGCAATCGGTGCGATGGCCGCTCCGCCTCCCGCCGGGAAGCGTCGGGCGGCGCAGGGGAGGATGGGCGTGGCGAGCGAGACGGCGACTCTGGAACGGCCCGTGTCGGATAGTCTGGAGACCGGGCCGAGCGACGCCTCGGCGCTTCTGTCGATCCAATCCCTGTCGGTCGAGTTCCGCTCGATGGCCGGCATGGTCAGGGCGGTCAACGGCCTGTCGATGACGATTGGCGCCGGACAAACCGTTGCGCTGGTCGGTGAATCGGGCTCCGGCAAGACCGTGACCTCGCAGGCTATCCTCGGACTGTTGCCGAAGGGCGCCCTGATTACCGGTGGCCGCATCCTGTTCCGCGACCCTCTGCAGGGCGTCGTCGATCTTGCGGCGTTGTCGCCGAGGAGTTCTCGCTTCCGGGCGATCCGCGGCCAATCCATCTCCATCGTCTTCCAGGAGCCGATGACCTCCTTCTCGCCGCTCCATACGCTCGGCGACCAGATCGGCGAAGTGCTCGAAGTGCACGGACGCGGCAATGGCGCAGAGGCCCGCGAGCGCACGATCGAGACGCTGCGGCTGGTGCGGTTTCCCGAACCGGAGCGGGCGCTGAAATCCTATCCGTTCGAATTGTCGGGCGGCCTGCGCCAACGGGCGATGATCGCGATGGCGCTGATCTGCAAGCCGGCGCTGCTCATCGCCGACGAGCCCACGACCGCCCTCGACGTCACCTTGCAGGCGCAAATACTCAAGCTCCTGCGCGACATGCAGGCCGAACTCGGCATGGCCGTCCTGCTGATCACCCATGATCTCGGCGTGGTCGCCAATCTCGCCGAGGAAGTGGTCGTCA
Organism: Aurantimonas sp. E1-2-R+4; assembly: GCF_036549515.1. Classification (NCBI taxonomy): domain Bacteria; kingdom Pseudomonadati; phylum Pseudomonadota; class Alphaproteobacteria; order Hyphomicrobiales; family Aurantimonadaceae; genus Aurantimonas; species Aurantimonas sp. E1-2-R+4. The sequence continues at coordinate 14,470 of NZ_JAZHLK010000050.1, forward strand.
TGCACCACGGCAAGGTCATGGAGTCCGGCTCGGCGGCGGCGATTTTCGCGCGCCCGCAGCACCCTTATCTGATTTCGCTGATGAAGGCGGTTCCCGATCTCGACCGGGAAGAGGCGCCACGCCTCAAGCCGATCCGCGAGATCAAGGTCGATGCCGAGGCACTGTTCACGCGGGAATCGGTGGGCGTGCCAGGCGAACCGCTGCTTGAACTCAAGGGGCTCAGCAAGAGCTTTTCGCGGCGTAGCGACAAACGCCTTTTCTCGCGGGCGCCAACGCCGGGTGTGCATGCGCTCAAGGATGTGTCCTTGACCGTTCGCCGCGGCGAGTGTCTCGGCCTCGTCGGCGAATCCGGTTCCGGCAAGACGACGCTGGCCCGCGCCATCATGCGCGCCGTCGCGGTGGATTCCGGTTCGATGGTGTTCAACGCCCGGTCAGGGCCTGTCGACCTCGTCAACGCCGACCGGGCAGAACTCTTCGCGGTTCGCAACTGCCTGCAATATGTTTTCCAGGACCCGTTCTCCTCGCTCGATCCGCGCATGACCGTCGGCGCGATCCTGGCCGAACCGTTCGAGATCCACCGCAAGAGCGGCGGATCCGAGAAGCAGCGGCGGATCGAGCGCCTGCTGGCCGCGGTGGGGCTGGAAGCGCAATACGCCAATCGCTATCCGCACAGCTTTTCGGGCGGGCAGCGCCAGCGGATCGGCATCGCCCGCGCCCTGGCCCTGCAACCGGAATTGCTGATCTGCGACGAGCCGGTGGCCGCCCTCGACGTTTCGGTGCAAGCGCAGATTCTCAACCTGTTGAAGGATCTCCAGCGCCTTTGCGGGCTCACCTATCTGTTCATCTCCCACAATTTGGCGGTCGTGAATTACGTCGCCGATCGTATCGCGGTGATGTGCGACGGCGAGATCGTCGAGATCGCGCCACGTCGGGAGTTGTTTCACGCACCGCTGCATCCCTATACGCAGATGCTCATGCAAGCAGTGCCGCACGCGGATCCCGCGCGTCAGCTCGACTTCGCGCATATTCCCTCCGCCGGCGAGATCGGCCGTCGCGAATGGCCGGAACCGTTCACCGTGGTGGACGGCGTCGAACGGCCACTGCTGGAGGCCGGGCCGGATCATTTCGTGCGGGCCGCCAATTTCGATTTCCTGGCCTCCATGTCTGCCGCCCCGCCAAAGGTCGGCTGAGATGGCGGTGCATGACAGCCTCGACGAAAGTGTCTTCCGCTACGTCTGGCGGCACACGCGTCGTCAGCAGATATGGCTGTTCCTCGTACTCGTCGTTTCGTTGCCGTTCTATTATCTGACGCTCGATCTGCCGAAGCGCATCGTCAACGGTCCGATCCAGGGCGAATGGCAGCCGGGCGAGACGGAAACGGTCTTCGAAGTGATCCTGCCGATCCCCGATTTTCTCGGCGGCGGGACGCTCGCGCTATTCGACGGCATCGAATTGGACCGGTTCGGCGTTCTCCTCAGCCTCAGCCTGACCTTCCTGTTCTTCGTCGTCGTGAACGGGCTCTTCAAATTCTACCTGTCGAACTACAAGGGCCAGCTCGGCGAGCGGCTGCTCCGCCGCCTGCGCTATCAACTGGTCGACCGGGTGCTGCGCTTCCCGACCGGCCGTTTCAAACAGATCCGCGGGCCCGAGATCGCGTCGATGATCAAGGACGAGACCGAACCCGTCGGCGGCTTCGGCGGCAGCGCGTTCGCCGACCCGTCGCTGCTGCTCAGCCAGGCGTTGACGGCCCTCGTATTCATTTTCCTGCAGAATGTCTGGCTCGGCTCGATTGCCGGCGCCATCGTGCTCATCCAGCTTATCCTGATCCCCCAGATGCGCCGGCGCCTCGTCGTCCTCGCCCGCGCTCGCCAGCTCACCGCCCGGCTTTTGTCCGGCCGGATCGGCGAGATCGTCGAGAGCATCCCGTCGATCCGAACCAACGACACATCGAACTGGGAGCGAGCCGAACTCGGCAGCCGCCTCGGCAAAATCCTCTGGATTCGCTACGATTTCTTTCGGTGGAAATTCCTCACCAACTTCGTCAACAACCTGCTTGCCCAGACCACGCCATTCATCTTCTACCTGATCGGCGGTTATTTCGTCATCGTCGGTCGGCTCGACATCGGCCAGCTCGTCGCGGTGATCGCGGCCTACAAGGATCTGCCGGGACCGCTCAAGGAACTGATCACCTGGGATCAATTCCGCGTCGACGTGCAGTCAAAATACGCGCAAATCCGGGAGCAGTTCGCCTTGGACAACCTGCTCTCGCCGACGATGCATGCGGTATCTTATGAGGAGCCCCCGCGTATCGACGGCGACATTTCCATCATCGGCCTGAGGATCGCCGATGAGGCGGGCAACGATCTGCTGGAGCCCGCAAGCCTGCGGATTTCCGCCGGCGAGGCGCTGGCCGTCGTCGGGCCGGTTGGAGGCGGCGGCGAATACCTCGCCGAGGCGCTGGCCCGGCTGGTGGATGCCGCCGGAGGGCGCATCAGCATCGACGGCCAGGCACTCGATGGCCTGCCGGATTCCTTTGTGGGGCGTCGCATCGCCTATACCGAGGCCGGCCTTTATTTTCCCAGGATGTCGATCCGCGAAGCGCTGGTCTACGGCCTGCGCCACGCCCCGCTGATCCGCGAGAAGCGGCGTGGACGCGAGGAGGCTGTTCGACTCGAGGAGGCGCGACAGTCCGGCAATATCGACCTTGATATCCGGGATGACTGGATCGACTACAAGGCGGCGGGTGTCGATGGCCCGGAGGCGTTGACGCCGCGTCTTGCCGAGGTGCTGGAGATTGCCGGCCTGCGGCTCGACATCTCGCGGCTTGGACTGCGCAACCGCCTGCCGTCCGACCTGCCCGACGAGGTGGCCGAACGTATTCTCGAAGCGCGTCAGCGTTTTCGTGCCCGGCTCGAAGAGGGCGGCGAAGAGGATTATTTCGAATCTTTCGACGCGGACCGCTATTCGGACTACGCGACGCTGTTTGAGAACCTCGTCTTCGGCATCGCCTTGTCGGAGGCCACCGAGGGAGCGCCGCTCGCCGCGCGGCCGCAGATGCGGGCGGTTCTGAAGCAGACCGGGCTCGACCGGATTTTGTTCGACATGGGACAGCAGATCGCCGACACCCTCATCGAAATCTTCGGCGATCTGTCTCCCGACAACCCGCTGATGGACAATGTCGACCTGATGTCGCCCGACGACGTCGATTTCTTTCGCGCCGCCCTGCGCCGTGCCTCAGGGGAGCGGGACGTCTCGGACGAGGATCGATGCGCGTTCCAGGAACTGGCCTTCGGCTATGTCGAGCCACGCCACCGACTGGGGCTCCTCGACGAGGATAGCAAGGCGATGATCCTTGAAGGCCGCGAGCGGTTCCGCCAAGGCCTCGAGCCTGACATGGCCCAGGCCGTCTCCATTCATTCGCCCGACGCGGTCAATCGCGCCGCGAGTTTTCAGGACAACGTGCTGTTTGGCCGTGTCGTCGACCGGTATGCGGAAGCTTCGGCGCGTATCAACGAAGTGCTGATGGAGACGATGCGCGAGACGGGCCTATCCCAGGTCGTCTTCGAGATCGGGCTTGATTTCGACATCGGCAGCGGTGCCAAACGCCTGTCCTCCGGCCAGCGGCAGAAGCTGGCGCTGGCCAGGGCGCTGCTCAAGCGCGCCGACCTGTTCGTTCTCAACCGGCCGATTTCCGCCCTTGACGGCGACAGCCAGCGGGCGACAATTGAGCGCGTCCTTGCATCGCGCGAGGCCCTCGGTGCTGAACGGCAGACAGTTTTGTGGGTCCTGAGCAATGCCGAGCATGCGGAATTGTTCGATCGGACGATCGAATTTCGGGACGGCCGGATGACGACCTCGCGTCGCAAGGTCGACCGCGCGGTCGACGAGCCGGCCTGAGGGATATGGGTATGGCCATGATTCAGATGACCGCGGGCAGAGGGACGACGTGACGCTTCTCAAATCCGAAATGGACCTACTGCGGTCGGTCCCGATCTTCGCCGGCATCGAGCCGAGCCGGTTGAAGCTGATCGCCTTCACCGCTGATTCGATCGCCTATCGCGCCGGACAGGCGTTGGTTCGGCAAGGACAACCGGGCGACGCCGCCTATGTGCTGGTCGAGGGGAAGGCGGAGGTCTCGGTCGAGACGGAATCCGGTGACTACGTCGTCGCCACGCTCGGGCCCGGGGATGTCGTGGGTGAGATATCGATCCTTTGCGATTCCCCGCGAACGGCGACGGTGACCGCCAGCACGGATGTGTCGGCGCTGAGGGTGCGCAAGGATTCGTTCTTGCAGCTCCTGCGCCAGTTCCCCGAGATCGCGGCGGAGGTGATGCGTAGCCTGGCCGAACGCCTGACCCACACCAATGAGGAACTCGTCCGGGCGCGCAATCTGGCCGCGTCACGGGATGGCGAGGCTTGACCCGCTTCCAGCTGACGATCTGGGGCGCGCGCGGCAGCATTCCCGCGCCGGCCGCCGCCAACACCCGCTTCGGCAGCGATACGAGTTGTATCGAGGTGCGCTGCGGCGACCGTGTCTTGGTGCTGGACGCAGGCACAGGGATCGTCGGCTGCGGCCGCAAGCTCTGCTATGAGGGCGTTCGGAACCTCGACATCCTTTTCACCCACTGCCACTTCGACCATATCATGGGCCTGCCGTTCATGTTTCCGCTCTATACGGAGGAGGCCGTGGTGCGGCTTCACGCCGGGCATTTCCTGGATGAAACCAGCTGCCGCAGCATGGTCGAGCGTTTCATGTGCCCGCCCTATTTCCCGGTGACACCGAAGCAGTTCACGGCGCGCATCGACTACCGCGATTTTCGTCCGCCGGACGTTCTCACGCTTGCCGACGACATCCGCGTCCGAACGGTTCGACTGAATCATCCGAACGGCGCGGTGGGATATCGGATCGAGTATGCGGGGCGTTCGTTCTGCTACATCACCGATACCGAGCACGAGCCAGGCAAACCTGACGCCGCGATCCGCGATTTCATCGCCGGTTCGGATCTGATGATCTACGATTGCATGTATACCGACGAGGAATTTCCCACCTTCCAGGGCTTCGGTCACTCGACCTGGCAGGAGGGTGTGCGGCTTTGCCGCGCCGCCGGCATAGAAAATCTCATTATCTTCCATCATGATATCTCGCGAACCGACGCATGGTTGGAGGCTCTGGCGACGACAGCGCGGAATGCCTTTCCCGGAGCGATCGTGGCGCGCACGGGCCTGACCCTCGAGATTGGCGAAGGCGTGCGAATCCTGGAAGGCGGCTGAGATGGGGCTGGCAAAGCAAGTCGACGACTGGCTGATCCGCGAGGCACTCGGCAATCCAAATCTGGAGGAACTCTTCCATCAGCTTTGCCTGAGGCTGAGCGGCATCGGCATCCCGATCGCTCGCGCCCGGCTGAACTGGCCGACCCTGCATCCACTGTTTCGAGCCGAAATGATCAAGTGGCAGCGGGACCACGACACGGTCTTGGAGCATTTCCATCATCAGGACGCTAACACCGAAGCCTGGCAGAGAAGCCCTTTGCGCTACATGCTGGAAGCGGACCTTCCCGTCCTGCGGCGGCGTTTGACCGGGCCGGGCAAGCTTCTCGACTTCCCGCTATTCGAGGAACTCGCGGCCGAGGGCTACACCGACTACATCGCCCTTTCGACCGAATTTTCGCAACCCAGCACGTTTATGGATATGTCGACCGCCGGGATTTTCGTGATCTGGGCGAGCGACCGCTCTTCCGGGTTTACCGACGAGGATCTCGGCGTTCTGCAGGCGATCCAGCAGACCTTCGCCCTCGTGTCGAAAACGATTATCCAGTCGCGGATCACCACCAATATCGTCGAGACTTATCTTGGACGGCAGGCCGGCCATAGCGTGCTCAGCGGCAATATCCGCCTCGGCGACGGGGCGACCACGAGGGCGCTGGTCTGGTATTCCGATCTGCGCGACTCGACCCGGTTGACCGGTCGGCTGGAGAGCGCCGCATTCTTGCGGCTTCTCAACGACTATTTCGAATGTGCCGCGCGTCCGGCGATCCGGGCCGGCGGCGAGGTGCTCGCCTTTATCGGCGACGCCGTGCTGGTGATCTTTCCGCTGGATGACGCGACGGACGCCACGGCCCTCAGCGCCAAGGTGTTGGAGGCTGTCGGCAAATCCTTCCTGATGCGCGAGGAGGCCAACGCGGTCCGGCGCGAACGCGGCCTCGACACGATGGATTTCGGCATCGGCCTCAATATCGGCAACGTCGTCTTCGGCAATATCGGCGTGCCCGAGCGCTTGGCCTTCACGGTGATCGGACCGACGGTCACCGAGGTCGAGCGCATCGAGAAACTGACCAAGACGATGGATCTCAGCGTGCTCGCCAGCGCCGAGGTCGCCGCGCTTTTGCCCGAACGCTGGAATACGGTCGGCGTCCATGCCCTGAGCGGTGTGGAGCGGCGGATGGAGCTGTTCACGCCGCGTTTGGCACAGGGCGTGCCGCTCCGCGCCGCCGGCGTGGGTGAATAATCGATGCGCTAGTGATGCGGGTCGACCGCGTCGCGCAAGCCGTCGCCGACGAAACTGAAGGCGAGCACGGTCAGGACCACCGGCAGCATGGGCAACAGCAGCCACGGATAGAGCGCCACTGCCTCGATGTTCTGCGCCTCCGACAGCAAGACGCCCCAACTGGTGATCGGTGGCCTCAGACCCAGCCCGAGGAAGCTTAAGGCCGTCTCGGCCAGGATCATCGTCGGGATCGACAGCGACGCCGAGGCAATCAGATGGCTCATGAAATTCGGCAGCAAATGCCGGAAGATGATCCGCCGCGGACTGGCGCCCAGCATTTCGGCTGCGACGACGAAGTCTTCCTCGCGCAGAGCGAAGAGTTTCGAGCGCACAGCGCGCGCCAGCCCCGGCCAGTCGAGCAGTGCCAGGATCAGGGTGATGCCGAAATAGATCAGTAGCGGGCTCCAGGTGACCGGGAGCGCGGCAGAAAGGGCGAGCCAGAGCGGTAGTTCCGGGATCGACCGCAGGATTTCCGTCGTCCGCTGCACGACGGAATCGACCCACCCGCCGAAATAACCGGCGAGCCCGCCGATAGTAATTCCCAGAAGAAAGCTGAGAGTCACGCCGACGAGGCCGACGGTCAGCGATATGCGCGCCCCGTAGGAGATGCGCGAAAACATGTCGCGGCCGAGACGATCGGTGCCCAGCAGGAAGAATGTGCCCCCCTCGGGCGGGCAGACGAAATGGAACCGGGCTTCGACGATCCCCCACAATTCATAAGGGTCGCCCTGGCAGAAGAACCGCAGCGGCAGCGGCCGGGAGGTGTTTTCGCTGTATTCGCGCTTCAATGTCTCCAGGTTCAATTCGTAATCGAGCGGATAGACGAACGGGCCGACGAACCGGCCGTCGTGGACGAGATGCAGCGGTTGCGGCGGAGCGAAGATAAAGTCTGTGTTGCGGGTCTGGAGTTCGTAGGGAGCGATCATCTCGACGATGACGATCGCGGCATAACTGAACAGAAGGAAGGCGAGCGAGACGACCGCCACACGGTGACGCAGGAAGCGCCACCAGATCAGCTTCGTCTGGGAGGCCTCCATATAGGCTCGAGACACCGTCGAACCCGCGGCTACGGTCGCCTCCGGATCGAACGGTTCGCGCGAGACGAAGTGGGGCGTGGGGCTCATCGCGCCGTACTCCGGCCGAGGCGAATACGCGGATCGAGTATCGCCAGCAGGATGTCGGAGACGAACATGCCGACTACCGTCAAAAGCGCCAGGAACATCAGGAACGAGCCGGCCAGATACATGTCCTGACTGCGCAACGAAGAGAGCAGCATCGGCCCGGTCGTCGGCAGCGACATTACCGCCGAAATGATCACCGAGCCCGAGACGATTTGCGGCAGCAGGCTGCCGAGATCGGCGATGAACGGATTGAGCGCCATGCGCAGCGGGTATTTGAGCAGTAGCCGGCGCTCCGGCAGCCCCTTGGCGCGGGCAGTGACGACATATTGCCGGTTGAGCTCGTCGAGGAGATTGGCCCGTAGCCGCCGGATCATGCCGGCCGTACCCGCCGTGCCGATCACCAGCACCGGCACCCACAGATGCGACAGGACCGAGCCGATCTTGGCAAGCGACCACGGCGCGTCGATATATTCCGGCGCCATCAATCCGCCGATCGAGGTACCGAACCATACATTGGCGAGGTAGAGCAGGATCAGCGCCAGCAGGAAGTTCGGCGTCGCCAGGCCGAGGAAGCCAAGGACGCTGAGCCCGTTGTCGCCCCAGCTGTATTGGTGGGTGGCCGAATAGATGCCGATCGGAAACGAGACAAGATAGACGAAGACGACCGTCGCCACATTGAGCAGGATCGTCATCGGTATCCGATCGCCGACGACGTCTGCGACAGGCTGGTTGTATTCGAAGGAATAGCCGAGATCGCCCTGCACGAGGCCGGTCACCCAGACCAGATATTGCAGCCAGAGCGGCTTGTCCAAGCCGTATTGCTCGCGCAGGAAGGCAATCTTGTCGGCGGAGACGTTCTCGCCCTGTGCCTGAATCTCGGCGATGTAGCTGGTCAGATAGTCGCCGGGCGGCAGTTGGATGATGATGAAGACGAGAACGCTGATCGCCAGCAGCGTCCAGGCCATGGTCACGAGACGGCGGGCGACGTAGCGGATCACGAGGGCGAGCCTGCAGCCACATTCGAGGGGCAATCGAACCAGAATCCGTCGGGATGATAGATGCCGAAATAGGCGCCGGGATTATAGTTGTAGACGCCACGCTCCGGCACGTTCCGCAGCGTGTCCGAAACCACCACGATCTGATCGACGCCCGAGACGATTCCGATCGTATAGACCTCATCGGCCGAGATCCGCAGCATCTTGTTCCAGACCGCCGTGCGCTCCGCGGCGTCGGTCGTCCGCATCCATTGCCGGCGGAGTTGGATGAGCTCGCGGATGCCGGCAAGGTCCGGGCCGTCGCCGGGCGCCTCGCCGCCGGTGCCGCCGGTTTCCACCCACATGCCGAAGCCCGGCCATTGCATTTGTTCGGCGGTCGCGGGGGCGAGTTCCTTCGGGTCCGTGGCCGGTGTCGGCAGCCCATTGTCGAGCCCCGTCCAGACCGACATCAGCGTCGAGCCCGCCTTGATGCGATTGCGGAAGATTTCGCGCTGGGATTCGCGGATCAGAAGGTCGATGCCGATCTTGCGCCAATCGTCGCGGACGAGTTGCAGGACGTCGGACTGTTCGCTGCTTTCTCCCGCCGTCTCGACCACGATGCGGATCTCGCGCCCATCCGGCAAATGCCGCAGCCCGCCACGGGTGGCGCGCTTGAGGCCGAGGCTGTCCAGAAGCAAATTCGCCTTGTCGGGGTCGTAGGCGGTCCAGCGGGTAGGCAGGTCCGGCGTGAACATCGGGGAACCCGGAAGGACCGTATTGGCGCCCGGCTCGGCGAGTCCATAAAAGATCGCCTTGTCGATGTCGGCCCGATTGATGGCGAGCGAGAGGGCTCGGCGGAAGTCGGCGTCGCGGATCATCTGGCGCCAAACCGGGTCCGTGACATTGAGGTTGGGATAGAGCGCGACATGCGAGCCGCGGCCCGATTCCCAGCGCCGGACTTCGTAGCCGCTGCGTTTCTCGCCGCGTTTCAGGAACGGGTAATTGGGAAAGCTGAGATAGGCGGCCTGCAGATCGGCTTCGCCGTTGGCGACCTTGGCCGGAATCAGGCCGGAATTGGCGATCGTCAGGGTAACCCTGTCGATATAGGGAAGTTGCCGGCCCCTCAGGTCGACCCGGTGGAAATAGGGATTGCGCTCGAAGGTCAGCCGCTCGGCCGGCGGCTTGGTGGCGAGCGTCCACGGCTGCAGCGTTGGCAGGTCCGGATTGTCGTTGCGGTGGCCGCGGTCCTTCTTGAAATGCAGCGCGGCCCAGTTGCGCTGGCCGGCGGCCTCGATCTTGGCTTTCAGCTTTTTCGGGTCGGCGTATTTCTCGTGATACTTCTTGAGGTAATGGGCGGGCCGGAAGATCTCGAAGGGGAGAGCCGCGGCGAGCGCGGCGAGGAAGTTCGGATTGGGTCCCGTCCAGGCATAGCGGACCTCGTAAGGGCCGGGAAAGGTGACCTCCGGTTCCTCGCCATCGACCAGCAGCTCAGCGGGGACTCCGAATTTGGCGATGTCCGGATTCTTGGCCATGTCCTCCCAGAAATAGCGGAAGTCCTCGGAGGTGAACGGTGCGCCATCGGACCATTTCATGCTGGGCCGCAGCCGGAAGGTGAAGATGCGGCCTTCCTCGACGGCGTAGCTCTCGGCGATATCCGGCACGATGTCGTAATTTTCGTCGTAGCCGACGAGACGTGCGTAACCGAAGACCGGGAGGATTCGCGTATCCTTGGCACTGGCGCCGAGCATCCGCAGCGTACCGCCGGGGCGATCGGCCGGGCAGGCGTTGTCGACCGGCAGGATGAACGGGGTTTGCGGCAGACGCTCGGCCACCGGTGGCAACGCGCCATCCGCGACCTTGGCGGCGAGGGAGGCCGGTTCCGCAAAGAGGGTCTGGGCGTTGATAGGGGTGGCAAAGCCGGTCGCTACGCCGATCGATAGGGCCAAGACCGCCGCGAAGACGCTCCGCGAGCCAATCCATCGTCGCGCTGTCGGTCGGTCCATCGATGCGTCCTCATGGGGTCGTGGCTATCAGTAAGGTTCGAGCGCCGGAGATTTGTCAAATGACGGTTTGACCGCCGGCTGTCGCGGAGCACTTCGCCTTGCAGGCCAAGCGGTTTGTCGCCTAGATGCCGCGATGCACCTCTCGCGAGCGACGTCGCGATGTCGCCGCCGGCGAACCGGAGAATCAGCGATTCCATGCCTTTGCGTATCGCCACACTCGTCAAAGGCTATCCGCGCCTGTCGGAGACCTTCATCGCTCAGGAAATCGCGGGGCTGGAGGATCGCGGCGTCGCGCAGCTCATCGTCTCGCTGCGTCAGCCGGCGGAAGCGCGGGTTCATCCCGTCCATCGCCGCATCCGCGCCGAGGTTCTTTATCTTCCCGAATATCTCAAGGACGATCCGCCTCGGGTGCGCGCCGGCCGCGACTTCGCCGAGCGTCAGCCGGGCTACGGCCTGGCGCGGCGCCTGTTCGAAGCCGATCTGAAGCGTGATCCGACGGCCAACCGCTATCGCCGCTTCGGCCAGGCCTGCGTCCTCGCCCGCGAGCTGCCCGCCGACATCGACTGGCTGCACACCCACTATCTCCATACCCCGGCTTCCGTTGCCCGCTATGCGGCGACGATTCGCGGCCTTGGCTGGTCGTTTTCGGCCCACGCCAAGGACATCTGGACGACGCAGCCTTGGGAGCTGACCGAAAAACTCGCCTCGGCCGCCTTCGGGGTTACCTGCACCAAGACCAATCTCGACTATCTGCGCTCCCTCGCCGCGAACCCGCGCACGGTCGAACTCGTCTATCACGGCCTCGACCTCTCCGAGATCCGGCCGTTCGATCGAAATATCCGGCGAAGCGGCCGGTTTCGCATCGTTTCGGTCGGCCGCACCGTCGAAAAGAAGGGCTATGGCGACCTCATCCGCGCGCTCGCTCGGCTGAAGGAGCGGGACTGGAGCTTCGAGCATGTCGGCGGCGGGCCGCTGACGGAAAAGCTGCAGGCGCAGGCCGACAAGGCCGGCATCGGCGAGCGCATCGTCTGGCATGGCAGCCGCGAGCGCGAGCATGTCTTCAAGCTGCTGGCGGGCGCCGACCTCTTCGTGCTGCCCTCCCGCATCGCCAAATCCGGCGATCGCGACGGGCTGCCCAACGTCTTGATGGAAGCACAGGCGCATCGGCTACCGGTCATCTCGACGCGGGTGTCGGCGATCCCGGAACTGGTCGAGGACGAACGGACGGGACTGCTCGTCGCCGAGCGCGATTCCAAAGAACTCGCCGCCGCGATGGCGCGGTTGATGGACGATCCGCAGCTCGCCGATCGTCTGGGCCAGGCCGGCGAGGCAAAGGTTCGCCGGGAATTCTCCCCTGAGCCCGGCATCGACCATGTCGCGCGGCTGCTGACCGAGGCGGCCGAGCGCGCCGCCGCGTGAGCGCCGCCGTGTTTCCCCTTGCCCGTGCGGCGCTGGAAGCGGCCCGTGACGATGGTCGCACGATCGCATTCTGGTGGCGCGACGACGATGCCCGCCGGCCGAGCGAGCCACTCACGCGACTGCTTGCGCTGCGCCGCGCCGCCGGTGTGCCACTGGCGCTCGCGGTGATCCCCGATGGAGTCGAGGCGGGGCTTGCCGAGGCGCTATTCGGTGACGACGCGGTGGCCGTCCTGTTGCACGGCTGGCGCCACGCCAATCATGCGCCGAAGGGACAAAAACGCGCCGAGTTCGGCGACCACCGGCCGATCGGCATGATGCTCGACGAAGCGGCGGCGGGTCGCGCGGCACTGGCCGAGTTGTTTCCCGATCGCTTCCTGCCAGCGTTCGTGCCGCCCTGGAATCGCATCGGCGAAGGGTTTGGCGCCAGGCTCGCCGGGGCGGGGGTGCCAGGGCTGTCCACCTTCGGCCGCACCGCGTCGGCCGAGCCGCACCGGCTGAACACTCATCTCGACCTGATGAACTGGCGCGAGGCGAGGGGGCTGACGCCGGCCGAGGCCGACCGGCTTCTGGCCGCCGAAATCGATCATCGCCTCGACGGCGGCGGCGCGGGCGAGCCAATCGGGCTGCTCAGCCATCATCTGCAGCACGATGAAGCGGCCTGGACACTGCTCGGCGCGCTGCTGGATTTTCTCGCGCGCCGCTCCGAAATTGTCTGGCCACCCGTGCCGGCGCTTTTCGACCTGCCGCTTACCGGCGGGACCGGCGAAGCCGACGCTCGGGTCGAACAGTCCGAGAAAAAGTGCTGACGCATGGCCGGTTTATCCGTTTGGCCAGCGTCTTCGGGCTCCACATCACGATGAATTCGAATCTATTCGATCTGATATCACGAACATGACCGATCCCGTTAAGTTGCCGCAGAATGTAGGTCGAAAACCGGTCCCCGCTTTTCCTTGTTTCCGCGCCTGCGCGGGGACAGTGCGGGGCGCTTGATCGCCGCCACCGGCCGACGGAACTCGCCCGTGAGACCGTCGGCGGGCCATGAAGTGACGAAGACGGCGCCTTTGCTCTTGTGTCGGCGCCCAAGCCTTTGATAAGAGAGCCGCGCGCTGATGAAGCGCCGACCATGCCTCGGTTCACAGAATGAGGGTGCGGATGGGTGACGCGGTTCCCGCGTCGACGCCGCGCCCTTTGCGAAGACACCCCGGAGAATTTCGGGGTTTCGGCCGGAGAGGTGGCAGAGTGGTCGAATGCACCGCACTCGAAATGCGGCATACGTGCAAGCGTATCGGGGGTTCGAATCCCCCCCTCTCCGCCACAATCCGCATAAGTCATTGACGCGGATCGAGTATTTTAGCCATCGCCGTTGGTAGCCGTAGACCCTGGTACAGAAACCTGGTCCAGACGGTTGATCATGCCCCGTTCGTTAAAGCGCGTCACGCGACGCGGCGATGTGTTCTATTTCCGT
>NZ_JAZHLK010000051.1:0-27187 GCF_036549515.1 Aurantimonas sp. E1-2-R+4
TCCCGCGGTTTGCTTTCGTCCACATCGCTTCCATGCCCTCGTCGAATCAAATCAACAGCATGGAATCACAAACGATTCATATCATTCAACTTCTTTGTGGACCGACACTCAGATTTATGTTCTCGAAATAGTTGGTGAGGTCCGTTGACAGCAAAACCTGGGAATCAGAAAGCGCGTCGCGGACAACACCGGTGAAATCCTGCCATGATGGGATGGCGCGCCGAAACAGATAGCGGCCGGAAGGATCCTCGGATGCGCGATGGCTGAAAACATTCCAAGGTATCAGGGGGTCATAGAAGGGCACCAGCCGGGAGGCGAGCGCATGATAAAGCGCACGCTCCGCCAGGCTGATTTCGAGGCCATAGCGCAGCGTAAAATTGCTCTTAGGAATATTCAGGAGTGTGCGAGGTTCTGGACGGTAAACTCCATCATTCTTGCGGAAATTCTCGGAGAGCACATACTCAATATGGTCGGTGTCGAGCATGTCCTCGAAGCGGCGAGGATCGGGAAACCAATCATCTAGGAGGTCACGACGCAGCTGCCGCTTGATCACCTCCTCGTCGAACTCAATAGGCCCAAGCGAGACAGCCACATGAAAATCCTTCCTGTTTGCGACCAATGAAAGCCCGTCATGATGTGGGCTCCTTCGAATCACATGCTTAAAAGTGAAGAAGCGGCGTCGGTTGCTCTAATACTGGCTCCACCTGTTGGCGTGTACAAGCGCGCCCCCCTCACGAATCGCCGCCATCCCCGCTAGTGTGCCGCGATGAACGCGCGCATCCTATCGATCCCGCCAGGCCGGCCCTTCCTGACCACGCTGGCAGAGGCGGTGCTTGCCGGCCGGCTGGTCCCCTCGTTTCGCTATGACGGCGAACCGCTGGCGCTGGCGGATGTGACCATCTACGTCCCCACCCGCCGCGCGGCGCGGGCGCTGGCGTCCGAATTCGCGGTGGCGATCGGCGCGCGATCGTCAGTCGAGGGCGGGGCCGGAGCCGGCGGCAGCGCCATCCTGCCCGCCATCCGGCCGATCGGCGAGGGCGACGACACCGGTCTGTTTTCGCCCGCCGGGCCGAGCCTGGAGCCGGCGATGGGGGCGCTGGAACGCCGGCTCAATCTCGCCCGGCTCGCCCGGCACTGGCGCGCCATGACCGACCGGGGCGCCTTTCAGGCGCTGATCGGCGAAGACGCGGTGCTGCCGGCCTCGGCCGCCGACGCGCTGTGGCTGGCGGGCGACCTCGGCGCGCTGCTCGACGAGGTCGAAACCGAGGGAACCTCGCTGTCGCAATTGGCGACGCTCGCGCCCGACGCCCTCGCCGACTGGTGGCGGCTGACGCTGACCTTCCTGTCGATCGTCACCGAGGCCTGGCCGAAGGCACTGGCCGCCACTGGCCAGGTCAGCGAGGCGGCGGCGAAGAATGCCTGGCTCCGCGCCGAAGCCGAGCGGCTGCGGAGCGGCGGCGCGCGCGGCCCGGTGATTCTGGCCGGCTCCACCGCCACGGCGCCGGCAACGCTCGACCTGATGCACGCCATCGCGCATCTGCCGGATGGCGCGCTGGTGCTGCCCGGCCTCGATCGGCATCTGGAGCCGGAGACCTTCGCGGCGATTTCGCGCGCCGCCTCGGTCGCCGCGCCGGGCCATCCGCAATACGGGCTGAAGACGATCCTGACGCGCTTTTCGTTGGCGCCGGAGAGCGTCGATCATCTCGGCGACGGGCTCGATCCGGCGCTGGCGGCGCGCGAGGCGTATCTCGCCGACGCCCTGCGCCCGGCCGAAACCACGGACGTCTGGAGCGGCGCGACGGCACGGCACGGCCCCGAGGCGCTCGCCGGCCTTGCCTTGATCGAGGCGGGCGATGCCCGCGAGGAGGCGCTGGCGCTCGCCGTCGCCATGCGCGACGCGCTGACCGACCCGACGGCGCGGGCCGCGCTGATCACGCCGGACCGCAATCTCGCCCGCCGCGTTGTCGCCGAGCTGTCCCGCTTCGGCATCGCGGCGAATGATTCGGCCGGCTCCCCGCTTGCCGCGACGGCGCCGGGGACGTTGCTCGCGACCGCCATCGCCGTGGCGTTGTCGCCGGGCGATCCGATCGCGCTCGTCTCGCTGCTCAAGCATCCGCTCACCCGGCTCGGCCTCGGTGGCGGCGAAGCCCGGCGCGCGGCGCGGGCGATCGAGATGATCGCGCTGCGCGGCTCGGTCGGGGTGGCGGACGGTGCGCGGCTCGGCGCGATCATGCGCGAGCGGCGGGCGACGGTCGAGGAAGACAGCCACGTGGCGCGGCCGGTGAAGAATCTGCCCGAGGCGGAACGCGATCTGGCGCAGAGGATGGCCGACCATCTGGAACGCGCGCTCGAACCGCTGACTGCGCTGCGCGGCGGCGAGGAACGCGAGATCGCCGCCTATGCGGTGGCGCTCACCCAGTGTCTGGAAGCGCTCGCCGCCGACCCCGAGGGCGACGCCTCGGAGCTCTATGCGGAAGAGGCCGGCCGAGCGCTGACCGACTTCCTCGCCGAGCTGGTACAGGCGCCACAGACCGGTTTCGGCTTCGCGCCCGGAGAGATCGGCGACGTCATGGCGGCGCTGATCGCCGGTCAGACGGTGCAACCGCGCGGCGGCCTGTCCGCCAGGGCCTTCGTCTGGGGCACGCTGGAAGCACGGCTGCAGAGCGTCGACACGGCGCTGCTCGGCGGCCTCAACGAGGGCAGTTGGCCGGCGGGGGCGAAGAGCGGCGCCTTCCTGTCGCGGCTGATGCGCCGGGAGATCGCGCTGGACCCGCCGGAGCGGCGCATCGGCCTCGCCGCCCATGATTTCTGGATGGCGATGGGGGCAAAGCGTGTCGTCCTGTCGCGATCCCGGCGCTCCGGCGGCGCCCCGGCGATCGCCTCGCGCTGGCTGCAGCGCATCCTGACGCTCGCCGGGGACGCGGGCACCGCGCGACTGCGGGAAGCGGGCGCGCCGTTTCTCGCCCATGCGCGCCAGCTCGACGTGGCGGCGCCGGTGCCCCGCGCGATTCGGCCGGAGCCGAGGCCGCCGCTCGCCGACCGCCCGACGCGCTATTCGGTCACCGATGTGGAGACGCTGATCCGCGACCCTTACGCGATCCATGCGCGCAAGATCCTGCGATTGGAGCCGCTGCCCGATCTGATGCGCGACCCGCACGCGGCCGAGCGCGGCAGCCTTTATCACGAAATTCTCGCCCGCTTCGTCATCGACGGCAACGACCCGCTGGCCGAAGACGCCGTGGCGCGGCTTCTGGCGATCGCCCGCGAGCGCTTCGACGCCGAGGCGCTGCCGGCCGACATCGATGCGGTGTGGTGGCCGCGCATGGAAACGCTGGCGGACAACTACATCGTCTGGGAGCGCGGCCGCGCCGACCGGGTCGCGACCCGCCACGCGGAGGCCGGCGGGCGCTTCGACTTCACCGATCTGTCGACGCGGCTGACCGGTTTTGCCGACCGCATCGATCTCCTCACCGACGGCTCGGTCGAGATCCTGGATTTCAAGACCGGGGCCAATCCCTCGGTGTCCCAGGCCCGCGCCCTGCTTGCCCCGCAATTGCCGCTGGAGGGCGCGATGGCGAAGCTCGGCGCCTTCGCGGACGCGGGAAAGGTCTCGCGGATTTCCGACCTCGTCTATGTCCGGCTGCGCGAACGGGCGCTGACGGAGGACCGGCTCGCCACCGATGGCGGGCGCAATGGCGAGCCGGTCGACCCGGACGCCCTCTCCGACGAGGCGCTGGCGAAGTTTCGCGCGCTGGTCGCTGCCTTCCGCGACGAGGCGAAAGCCTTCACCTCGCGCACACGGCCGTTTCTGGCGGGCGATTTTTCCGGCGATTACGACCATCTGGCGCGGGCGCAGGAATGGTCGATCGGGGCGGACGAGGGCGGCGAGGTTTCCGCATGAGCCAGTTTGTCGGCATCGCCGAGACCAGCCGGCTGCAACAGATCGCCGCCGATCCGAGCCGCTCGGTCTTCGTGTCGGCCAATGCCGGCTCGGGCAAGACCCACGTTTTGACCGAGCGGGTGGTGCGGCTGTTGCTCGCCGGAGCGGAGCCGTCGAAGATCTTATGCCTCACCTACACCAAGGCGGCGGCCGCCGAGATGTCGACACGGGTGTTCGGCCGGCTGGCGACATGGGCGACAGCTAAGGACGCCGCGCTGCGTGAGGAACTGGCCAAGCTCGATGGCACACCGCCGTCAGACGCCCGGCTTTGTGCTGCTCGGCGCCTGTTCGCAGAAGCGCTTGAAACGCCGGGCGGGCTGAAGATTCAGACCATTCACGCCTTCTGCGAGTCCATCCTGCATCAGTTCCCGCTGGAGGCGAACGTTCCCGGCCATTTCGAGGTGCTCGACGACGCCGGGAGCGCCGCTCTGCTCGGCGAGGCCCGCCGCCGGCTGATCACTGGCGCAAGCCGCGCCGAGGACGACGCCAATGAGGCGCTCCCGCTCGCCGAAGCCTTTGCCACGGCCCTGTCGCTGGCCGGCGAGTGGGGCCTCGATCAGCTGATCGGCGAGATCGTCCGCAAGCGCGACGCGATCCGCCGGCACATCGACGCGGCCGGCGGCCTCGATGGCGCCCTCGCCCTGCTGCGTTCGGCGCTGGGCCTTGCGCCGGACGAGGACGAAGCGGCGATCCTGGCCGACGCCGTTCCCGCTCCGGGCTTCGACGAAGCGTTTTGCCGCGACGTCCTGACGGTCGCCGAAACCAGCCCGAAGGCGACCGACAAGAAGCTGGTCGATCGGTTAAATGCGCTTTTGGATGCGGAGAGCGATGGGGCGCACTTCGAGGCGCTGCGAACCCTCTGCCTCAAGAAGGACGGCGGGCCTTACAAGCCGGGAAGCGTTGCCACCAAATGGGTCACCGATTTCTTCGAGGATTTTGCCGACCGCCTTCAGCAGCTCGCGGACCATGTGCTCTCCATGGAAAACCGCCTCGCCTCGGTTCGTCTGTTCCGGGCGAGCGCGGCGGCGCTGGTCATTGCCGACGCGTTCGAGCGCGACTACGCCATCCTCAAGCGCCGGCGCGGCAAGCTCGATTTCGAGGACCTGATCGTCAGGACCGCCGATCTCCTGACCCGCGCCGAGGCCTCGGCCTGGGTCCACTACAAGCTCGACCAGGGGATCGACCATGTGCTGATCGACGAGGCGCAGGATACCAGTCCCCGCCAGTGGCAGGTGATGCGCCAGCTGGTCGACGAGTTCTTCGCCGGTGAAGGCAGCCGCGAGGTCACGCGGACGGTGTTCGCCGTCGGCGACGAGAAGCAGTCGATCTATTCCTTCCAGGGTGCCGATCCGGCGAAGTTCGCCGAAGAGCAGCGGACGATGAGCGGGAGCGCGCAGGCCGCGCAGGCAAGCTTCGAGGCGGTGCGGCTGACCCAGTCCTTCCGCACGGCGAAGGATGTGCTCGACGCGGTCGATCGCGTTTTTGCCGACGCCGACAACCGCCAGGGACTATCCTCCGACGACCTTCCTCCGACGCACCAGACGGCGCGCGACGACGGGCCGGGGCTGGTCGAGATCTGGCCGGTCTATCAGGCTGAAAAGCGTGAGGAGCCGCGCGATTGGCTGAAACCGGTCGACGAGGAACCGGAGAATTCGCCGAGCAACCGTCTGGCGCGGCGGATCGCCGGGCAGATCGGCGAATGGCTCGGCGACCCGATCGTCCACAAGGGCAAGCGGCGGGCGCTGACGGCGGGCGACATCATCATCCTGGTGCGCAAGCGCTCCGGCTTCGTCGAGGCGATGGCGAAAGCCCTGCGGGACGCCGACATTCCCGTCGCCGGGGCCGACCGGCTGGTGATCACCGACCATATCGCCGTCAAGGATCTGATGGCGCTCGGCCGCGCGGTGGTCAATTTCGATGACGATCTGTCGCTCGCCGAAGTGCTCAAGAGCCCGTTCTTCGGGTTTTCCGACGACGAATTGATGGCGCTCGCGCTGTCGCGGGAGCCGCGCGAGCCGCTGTCGCTCGGGCTGCGGCGCCTGTGCGGCGAGACAGGCACGGCGCGCCTTCCGGACTTCGTGCCGAAGGAAACGACGGCCGCCTTCATGGCCAAGGCGCGGGCGGCGCTGGCGCAGCTGGAGGAATTGCGCGACCGCGCCGGCTTCGAGACGGTCTTCGCTTTCTATGCGCGCCTCCTCGGCCCCGAGGGCGGACGGGCGCGGCTGACCGCGCGGCTCGGCGCCGACGCCGGCGAGGTCATCGACGCCTTTCTCGATCTCGCGCTCGGCGCCGAGGAGGCGGGCGAAACCGGCCTCGACGCGTTTCTCGCGACCCTTTCCGCCGACCCGCCGCAGATCAAGCGGGAGATGGAGCAGGGCCGCGGCGAGGTCCGGATCATGACGACCCACGCCTCCAAGGGTCTGGAAGCGCCGGTAATCTTCCTGGTCGATCCGGGCTCCGCGCCGTTTTCCCACGTCCACGGGGCGCGGCTGATGGAATGGCTGGGCATGCCGGGGCTTTATCCCGGCCAGGCGCCGGGCTTCCTCTGGCGCGCCGCCAAGGAACTCGAAAACGACGCGATCGCGGGGCTGAAGGAGGCGGAAAAGCTTCGCGCCGAAGAGGAATACCGGCGGCTGCTCTATGTCGGCATGACCCGCGCGGCGGACCGTCTCGTCGTCTGCGGCGTCGCGGGCGTGCGCGGCCCGAACGAAAATTCCTGGCTGCAGCGGGTCCAGGCGGCGCTGCGGCAGGATTGCGAGGAGGTGACGGACGCCGAGGACGGGGTCACCGCATGGCGCTTCGGTTCGCGTGGTGCCGGCGACAAGCTGACGGTCGCGAGCACCGATCGGGGAGCAGCGCCGAGGCCGCTCGACCTGTCGCCGCTGCCGCCCGAGATCCTGCCGCCACGACCGCTCTCGCCATCCTCGGCCGGCGATGCCGCGGAGCTCAGTTCCGACGCGCTGGCGGCCGGCGAAGCGCAAGCCTTCGTCTCGCCGGTGCTGGGCGAAGGGTGCGGCCGTTCGGGCGAGCCCTCTTTCGCGATTCGCCGCGGCCTTATCGTCCACAAGCTGTTGCAGGTGCTGCCCGACATCGCGCCCGACGAACGGGAGACAGCGGCCCGCCGCTATGTGACGCTCGGCGCCCCCGAGATGAGCCCGCGCGATCACGATCAGCTGATCGGATCGGCGCTTGGCGTGATGGCCGAGCCGGAATTCGCCCCGATCTTCGCGGCCGGCAGCCGGGCCGAGGTCTCGGTCGCGGGCGACATTTCACTGGGTGGCCGAACCTATCGCGTCAACGGTACCATCGACCGGCTGGCGGTGACGGACACCAAGGTCCTGATCGTCGACTACAAGACCAATCGCCCACCGCCCCGGACTTTGGACGCCGTCGCGCCGGCTTACATCCTGCAGCTGGCGCTCTATCGCGAGCTGCTGAAGCCGCTCTATCCCGCCCATGCGATCGAGGCCGCGCTGGTGTTTACCGAGGCGCCGCTGCTGATCGCGCTCGCGCCGAGCCTCATGGACGCGTTCATCGCGCGGCGCAGCACCGTCGCCACCGCCGCAACGCAGCGTCAAGAGGATGCACCGCCGGCTTGATTTGGCGGACCACCCCTTCTACCTGTGTCTCGAACAAGGATTTTGGGAGCCGCTTGATGGCCACGACAAAGATCGACACCAACAATTTCAAGACCGACGTTCTGGAGAGCGACAAGCCCGTCGTCGTCGACTTCTGGGCGGAGTGGTGCGGCCCCTGCAAGATGATCGCGCCGAGCCTCGAGGAAATCTCCAACGAAATGGACAATGTCCGGATCGCCAAGGTCAATATCGACGAGAACCCGGACATCGCCGCTCAGTTCGGCGTCCGCTCGATCCCGACCTTGATGATGTTCAAGAACGGCGAGCCGGCGTCCGTCCAGGTCGGCGCGCAGTCGAAGTCGAAGCTCGTCGACTGGATCAAGGGCGCCGCCTGAGCGTCCCCAACCTCGCGCGTTTCACGTGAATCAGAAAAAAGCCCGGGCGGATTGTCCGGGCTTTTTTCATGTAGCGGTTCTGTTCGACGCGACGTCAGGCCGCGGCGTATTCCTCGTCGCTGACATGCTCCAGCCAGTCGACGGCGACGCCGTCCTTCGCCTCCTGCATGGCGATGTGGGTCATCATCGTTTCCGTCCCGGCGCCATGCCAGTGTTTTTCGCCGGGCGGAATCCAGATGACGTCGCCCGCGCCGATCGTCTGGACCGGTTCGCCAAAAGTCTGGAACCGGCCGGTTCCTGCGGTCACATAAAGGGTCTGTCCCAGCGGATGGGTGTGCCACGCGGTGCGGGCGCCCGGTTCGAACATCACCACGACCGCCCGCAGGCGCGCCGGCTCCGGCGCCTCGATGATCGGGTCCTGCCAGACCGTGCCGGTGAAATAGCTGGCCGGCACCCGCCGGGTCGGTACTGACCCGCGACGCTTGATCTCCATTGTCCTCTCCCTCTCTTTCCACGATCGACCGGGCCGCCTCGCCCTCCGAAGCGGCCATGCTTCCACGACGATGCCCGCTGGGCGCCGGCGGGCCGGGGTCCTCAGCGCGGCGCGAGGCCGCTCTGAGCCAGCACGTCCCCGACCAGATAGAGCGAGCCGCAAACGAGAAAGCGCGGCGCCCGGTCGCTGTCCCAGGCCGACGAGACCAGGCGGATGGCTTCCTCAACCGTCGCGCAGGGCTCTGCGTCGAGCCCTGNGCGGCGCCCGGTCGCTGTCCCAGGCCGACGAGACCAGGCGGATGGCTTCCTCAACCGTCGCGCAGGGCTCTGCGTCGAGCCCTGCAGCGATCGCCGCCTCGGCCAGTTCGTTCGGATCGATGCCCGCGTCGGACGCTTCGACTGGCACGGTGAAGACATGCCGGGCGATCCCGGCGAAGGACGCGAAAAACCCCATCGGGTCCTTAGTGTTGATCATCCCCACAATGAGGAACAACGGTCGCGAAACCCGTTCCTCCATGTCAGCGAGGGTTTCGGCGATCGCCGACCCCGCGCCGGGATTGTGGCCGCCGTCGAGCCAGAGTTCGGAGCCCGGAAAGGCAGCGCGATAGAGTGGACCCGAAGCGATCTGCTGCATGCGGCCCGGCCATTCCACATTCGACAGACCCGTCTCGATCGCCTGGTCGCTCGGGCCGAAGCCGGCATGGCGGAGCGTGGCGATCGCCGTCGCCGCGTTGATCAGCTGATGGCGGCCCGGAAGCCGCGGCATCGGCAGGTCGAGTAGCCCCGTATCGTCCTGATAGACGAGCCGGCCATGCTCCTCATAGGCGAAGAAGTCCTGGCCATAGACCAGCACCGGCGCGTTGGCGCGATCGGCCATCGCGGTGAGCACGTCCAGCGCGACCGTCTCGCCCTGCTGACCGACGATGACCGGCACGCCCGGCTTGATGATGCCGCCTTTTTCCGCCGCGATCAGCTCCACACGATCACCGAGATAGGACTGGTGATCGAGCGAGATCGAGGTGATCACGGTCGCGGCCGGCTTTTCCAGGACGTTGGTCGCATCGAAGCGTCCGCCGAGGCCGACCTCGATCAGCGCGACATCGGCCGGCTGCTCGGAAAACAGCAGGAAGGTGACCGCCGTCAGGATCTCGAAGACGGTGATCATTTCCCCGCCATTGGCGGCCGCGGCCCTCACGACGGCGTCGGCCAGAAGCCGATCGTCGACAAGCGCGCCGGGCTGGCCGTAGCGGCCGATCCGATAACGCTCATGCCAATTGACCAGATGCGGCGAGGTGTGGACGTGAGTCGCCCGGCCGTCGGCCTCCAGGATCGCCCGGCAAAAGGCCGTGACCGATCCCTTGCCGTTGGTTCCGGCGATGTGAATCTGCGGCGGCAGACGGTTTTGCGGGTCGCCAAGATCGGCGAGCAGACGGCGAATACGGTCGAGCGACAGGTCAAAGCCCTTCGGATGCTTCAGCATCAGGGACTCGATCTCTGTCGTGGCCAGTGAGGTCGTGGTCATGGATGAGAATTACGCGAGAGCATGAGCGGATGCAAAACTGATTCAGGCGGCCGGCTGCGGCTCGGACGGCATAGTCTCGGGCTCGACTGTCGGTTCCGCCTCATCCTCGATGCGCGCCGCCATATCGACGGGCGTCTTGGTCAACAGCTTGGCCAAATTCGCGATCGTCGCCTTCAGTTCGTGCCGATGGACGACCATGTCGACCATGCCATGGGCCATGAGATACTCGGCCCGCTGGAACCCCTCGGGCAGCTTTTCGCGGATCGTCTGCTCGATGACGCGGGCGCCGGCGAAACCGATCACCGCGCCCGGCTCGGCGATATGGACGTCGCCCAGCATCGCGTAGGATGCCGACACACCGCCGGCCGTCGGGTTGGTCAGGACGACGATGTAGGGCAGCCCGGCCTCTTTGAGCATCTCCACCGCGACGGTGGTCCGCGGCAGCTGCATCAGCGACAGGATGCCCTCCTGCATGCGTGCCCCGCCGGAGGCCGCGAACAGGACGAGCGGCCGGTTTTCCGCGATCGCGGTCTCGAAGCCCCGAATGATCGCCTCGCCAGCCGCCATTCCGAGCGAACCGCCCATGAAGGCGAAATCCTGGACGATCGCCATGATCGGCAGGCCCTCGATCACGCCCCGCGCCGCGATCACGGCGTCGTCCATCTCAGCCTTGGCCTTGTACTCCTTCAGGCGATCGACATAGCGCTTGGAGTCACGGAATTTCAGCGGGTCGAGCGCCACCTTCGGCAGTTCGATCGTCTCGAAAACACCGTCGTCGAAGAAGCTCTTCAACCGGTCCCTGGCGCGAATGCGCATGTGGAAGTCCGAGGATGGGATCACCCACTGGTTGGCCTCCAGATCCTTGTGGAAGACCATTTCGCCGGTCTCCGGACACTTGATCCAAAGGTTTTCCGGCACCTCGCGCGTGGCGAGGAGGCTGGAAATCTTGGGGCGGACGTAGTTGGTGATCCAGTTCACGGCGCGGCTGTTCCGATTGACAAGGGTTGTTCGCAGATGGTCGCGCGGTCAGGCATCCGCAAGACGGGCGGCGCGAACGCCGCCAGCGAGATCGCGCACCAGATCGGTGACCGCCGTTACCGTGCCTGCTCCCGCGCGGCCGTCGGTCAGCGACGCCTCAAGGGCGTTGATCAGCGCGGAACCGACGACGACGCCGTCCGCCGCCCGGCCGATCTCGCGAGCCTGTTCGGCGCTGCGCACGCCGAAGCCGACGCAGACCGGCAAGTCGGTGTGGCCCTTGATGCGTCCGACGGCGGCCGCGACCTTCGTGGCGTCGGGCGCGGCGGAGCCGGTGATGCCGGTGATCGACACGTAATAGACGAAGCCGGAGGTGTTCTTCAAAACCGCCGGCAGGCGCTTGTCGTCGGTGGTCGGCGTCGCGAGGCGAATGAAATTGAGGCCCTTGTCGAGAGCCGGCAGGCAGAGCTCGTCGTCCATCTCGGGCGGCAGATCGACGACGATCAGACCGTCAACCCCGGCGGCCAGCGCGTCCTGGACGAAGCGTTCGACGCCGTAGACGTAGATCGGGTTGAAATAGCCCATCAGGATCAGCGGCGTCGTCGTGTCGCTTTCGCGGAAGGCGCCGACCATCGCCAGGGTCTTTTTCAGGCTTTCGCCGGCCTTCAGGGCGCGCAGGCCGGCCTTCTGGATCGCCGGACCGTCGGCCATCGGGTCGGAAAACGGCATGCCAAGCTCGATGATGTCGGCGCCGGCGCCGGGCAGCGCCCTGACGATCTCGAGCGCCGTGTCATGGTCCGGATCGCCCGCCATGACGAAGGTGACGAGGGCGGGACGCCCCTCTTCGGCCAGCGCGCGGAATCGGTCTTCGATGCGTGTGGTCATCTCAGGCTCTCGTCACTTCGGCGATCCACTCGGCGGTCGCCACGTCCACATGGTCGACGGCAAAACCGACGATCGCGGGCGTCTCATAGGGATGATGCGTGCGGATCGCCTCGCAGCAAGCATCGAACAAATCGGCACGGGTCTTGATCGTCAACGGCCATTCGTCGTGCCGCTCCTTCTTGCCCTGCCACAGATAGCGGCTGTCCACCTCCTTGCCGATATTGCAGCAGGCGGCAAGCCGGCCGTCGAGAAGCCCATGCGACAATTCGCGCGCGACCTCGAGCGTCGGGCAGGTCACGTGGATTTCGACGATTGCGGTCATAAACTAGATCATCGCCTGGAGTCGCTGCATGTATGACGAAAATCTCCGCAGCTTAAGAATCGCGTCCGCCGGAGTAGGGTCGGGACTAAAGTGCATGATATCATTTCGAATCTCCCGTACGTCATTCAAAACTTTACATAAATGTACTCGGTCAATATTCATTGGAAACGGATCAGGCAACGTTTTTTTGTTCTCAAAAATCCTTATATACTCTCCAAACGTTAGATCATGAAACGATTTCGCCGGCCTGGCGATCTGCGCCTCTCCCAGAATTTCTTTACTAAATTTCACCCAACGGAAGAGAATCCCTCTCACTTGGTTCTCAATCTCATTAATCAATAGGAATGGTTCGGTAAGCTGCCTAAACTGCAAACCTAAATCTGTTGTCGTGACTATTCCACCGATTGTTCTATCCTGTCGCCTGACGAATACATATTCATTTTCAACAATAATCCGTAAAGTAGAAAAGAATGAATCTGCATCACTAACAACAACTGGAGTCCCCATACAGTCTTGCACCGATTGGACAGTTGCGCCGCTGCTCAACCGTTCGCCGACATGTCGCCAACTTACCACTCCCTTAATTTCGCGTGGCGAAGTAAGAACCGGCAATTGGGAAAAATCGTGGAACATCATAAGTGAGACGGCCCTTGATATTGGGTCGTCAGGAGAGACTGATATTAACTCCATGTTCGCCGATGGAAGTGATCCAATGCGTAAGACGGGGTCCCCTACCTCAACTAATACATCGTTTTCAGCGTCACTCCCCTTTTGAATAGGTGCTTCGGGCTGAATTTTTATAGATATTTCGTTATCTATCCACGTCGTCTTGTAAGACGGCACCGTAGTAAGACGGCGATCCGCAAGAAGCTCATCTATCCATGCAACAATATTCGGACCGCGCCTCTGCGCATCAAACCAGTATAGAAATTCCCTTACCGTAAGACGCGGCCCATCTGATCCTCCGGAAATCCCACTCTTAACTTCATCTAAAATTTCTTCTTCTGTATCATATTTATCAACATCCTTTTTCAACTGGTAGCTCATGCTACAGCTCCACGCCCAGATGCTTGGCCGCCGTGAACACGTCCTTGTCGCCGCGACCGCACAGATTCATCAAGATGATCTGGTCCTTGTCCATCTTTGGCGCGCGCTTGATGACTTCCGCCAGAGCATGGGCCGGCTCCAACGCCGGGATGATGCCCTCGACGCGGGTCAGCATCTGGAAGGCGTCCAGCGCCTCGGTGTCCATGATCGGGACATATTCGACCCTGCCGGCGTCCTTCAGCCAGGAATGCTCCGGTCCGATGCCCGGATAGTCGAGCCCGGCCGAGATCGAGTGGCCTTCCTTGATCTGGCCGTCCTCGTTCTGCAGCAGATAGGTGCGGTTGCCGTGCAGGACGCCGGGCGACCCCGCCGTCAGCGAGGCGCAATGTTCCTCGCCGTCGAGCCCCTTGCCGCCCGCCTCGACGCCGACCATCGCCACGTCCTTGTCGTCGAGGAAGGGGTGAAACAGGCCGATGGCGTTGGAGCCGCCGCCGACGGCGGCGACCAGCAGGTCCGGCAGCCGGCCCTCGGCCGCCATCATCTGCTCCTTCGCCTCCTGGCCGATCACGCTCTGGAACTCTCTGACCAGTTCTGGATAGGGGTGTGGGCCGGCGGCCGTGCCGATCAGGTAATAGGTGGAATCCACATTGGTCACCCAGTCGCGCAGCGCCTCGTTCATGGCGTCCTTGAGCGTGCCGTGGCCGGCCGTGACGGGGATCACCTCGGCCCCGAGCAGCTTCATGCGGAAGACGTTCGGCGACTGCCGCTCGACATCCGTCGCGCCCATGTAGACGACGCAGGGAAAGCCGAAGCGGGCGCAGACCGTCGCCGTCGCGACGCCATGCTGGCCGGCGCCGGTCTCGGCGATGATCCGGGTCTTGCCCATCTTCTTGGCGAGCAGGATCTGGCCGAGGCAGTTGTTGATCTTGTGCGAGCCGGTGTGGTTCAGCTCGTCGCGCTTGAAATAGACCTTGGCGCCGCCAAGCCTTTCGGTCAGCCGCTCGGCGAAATAGAGCGGCGACGGCCGGCCGGTATAATGGGTGTTGAGATTGTCGAGTTCGGCCTTGAACGCCGGATCAACCTTCGCCGCCTTCCAGGCGTCCTCCAGATCGAGGATCAGCGGCATCAGCGTCTCGGCGACGAAACGCCCGCCGAAATGACCGAAGCGGCCGTCCTCGTCGGGACCGGCGCGAAACGAGTTCGGGGTCAGCGGCTGGTTCACGAGGCACGGGCCTTTCTCGCCGGCTCGTCCATACGGAGGCGATCCAGCGCGTCGAAGAATGAATGAATGCGACCGACATCCTTGACGCCGGGCGCGCTCTCGACACCGGACGACACGTCGATGCCCGACGGCCGCGCGATACGGATGGCATCGACGACATTATCGGCGTCGATGCCACCGGAAAGCATGTAGGGCGGAGCCGGGTCAAGGCCGGCGAGAATCCGCCAGTCGAAAGCGACGCCGTTGCCGCCGGGAAGACTGGAGCCCTTCGGCCGCTTGGAATCCAGCAGCAGGCGGTCGGCGACGCCGAGATAATCGGCGATCGCGGCAAGGTCGGCGGCCTCGGCGACCGGCAGCGCCTTCATGATCTTGAGGCCGGTCGACGCCTTGATCGCGGCGACCCGCTCCGGGCTTTCCTTGCCGTGCAGTTGCAGCCAGTCCGGCCGCATCTCGGCCGCGAAACGCGCGACCAGATCATCGTCCGGATCGACCGTGACGATGACCGTCTCGGCGCGCCCCGCCACGGAACCGACGAGCTCCTCCATCGCCTCGACGTCGAGATGGCGCGGGCTCTTGGCGAAATGCACGAAGCCGACATGGCTGGCGCCACGCTGAAGCGCCGCCGCGATGGTCGCGGGCGTCGACAAGCCGCAGATCTTGACGTCGAAGGCTCGCAAGAAACGCTCTCCGGGGTTTGGTATCTCGCCGGCTTACCGGATTTACCTGCTTATCGCGCGCTGGGCGATCGGGAGCAAGGAAGGCAGGGGAAAAGCCAGAGGGGAGATTCAGCTAGTTGAACCGTCTTTGCATCGGGCCCTCCTATCCGGTGGGCAGACGGGACGCACGAAGGGCCAGGCTGGGCGCCTTGAAGAACCACGGAATCTGTCGTTCTCGGGTGAACTGACGACGTAGACGCGGTCTTGCTCCTCGTGGAGCGCCGCTTCGTGTGGGTTCTGCCATTAAGCCATCATTACTATCCCACTCGGCCGCCCTATGTGTCCTTCAGGAGAGTGACTTTGGAAGGTGAGCTACATGTCGAAAATCTCGAGCGCTTTCTATCAGGCCCGCGCCGACGATGCAGCCGAGGAGATTGAGCAGACGAAGCTTGCCGGTGCAAAGGGACGGTTCGAGCAGTCCCGGATCGCTTGGCAGGGATTGGCCGACACGGCGCGCAGGCTCGAAGAAGAGGCCGCTGTCTCGACGAGGCTGACACCGTCTCCTGCCAATATGCCTTAAGGCACGCTCAACTGCCGAGCGGGGCGCTCCTCGCGAAAGAAGGCAGCATGACCAATCCGCTTATCCAAAAGCTCGAACACGGCGCCAGTCTCACGGACGACCACCGCCGCATTCTGGAAAGGGCGTCGCAGAAGCGGCGACAGGTCCCCCGAAAGGAGCATCTGATCCGAGAGGGGGAGAGGCCAAGTTGTGTGCGCTTGGTGATGGAGGGCTTCGCCTGCCGCTACAAGCTGTTGCCGACCGGTGAGCGTCAGATCATGGCCTTTCTCGTTCCAGGGGACTTCTGCGATCTGCATGTCGCGATCCTTGGACGTATGGACCACAGCATCGTGACACTCTCGCCTTGCACCATTGTCGATATTCCTCGCGAGACGATCATGGATCTGACCGACAACCATGCAGCCATCACCCGTGCCCTCTGGTGGGCCACTCTCGTCCACCAGGCGGTCTTGCGGGAATGGATCGTTGGCTTGGGACAACGGCCGGCAGAGACTCGGATAGCGCACCTTCTCTGCGAACTCATGATACGGCTGGCCGCCGTCGGACTCGTCACCGACGGTGCTTTCGATCTGCCGATCACGCAGGAGGAATTTGCCGACACGCTCGGCCTTTCCATTGTCCACACCAATCACATGCTGATGAACCTCCGCGACAAAGATCTCGCGACCGTCCAGAACAAGCGCGCAATAATCCACGACTTCGAACAGCTGACGCGGTTCGCCGACTTCACGCCGGACTATCTGCATCTTTCCGATCGATCGGGCGTTGGTCAGGTAAACCGGAATTCGGCGTAGCGCCGCGCGAAGGCGAGCAGCGGCTTCCAGCCGTTAATTTAGCCGGTACATCCTGGCACAAGGAAGTAGACATTCACTTGTTGGGACATCTTGGTCCCTAAAGGCGCTTTGCCACCAGACCCGTCAACGCGCGGTGTACATCTTCGGCCACGTAGGGCTTGGTCATGCTCGGGAGATTCCGATACGATTCCGGCAATTCTTGCTGTCATGCCCCGTCATGAACGCGAACGGCACGTGGCGCCCTTTGAGGGTGTCGGCCACAGGATAGACGGTATGTCGGCCGATGTTGACATCCAGAAGCGCCAGATCGAACTCTTCCGACCTGGCTGCCTACAACGCTGCATCCAGGTTTCCCACCGGCCGACGATTTCGCAACCAAGCAACGATGAAAGTCAGAAGAAAAAAATTCTCCGGATACGAAAGCCCCGCAAGATCAGAGCCTTATGGTGCACCCGACTGGATTCGAACCAGTGACCTCTGCCTTCGGAGGGCAAGGGAATAGAGTTGCACGCGATTCCTGACATATCCGGAAGAAGCGTAGTGAACCTAGTAAATGCAGGCTTTCGAAGTGATAAGGTTCTTTGCGGTTCCCCTAGATTCCCACGTTGGTGATTGCTATGTGATTGCTAAGATCGGTTCTAGCAATCACGGAGAAGCTGGGCATGGCGACAAGGATCACAAAACGCTCGGTCGATGAAATTCAGCCGGCCGGCAAAGATCGGTTTCTCTGGGATAGCGAATTGACCGGGTTCGGCCTCAAGGTCACACCGGCCGGCCGGCGGGTCTATCTCTGCCAGTTTCGGCTGGAGGGTGGGCGCCGGGGACGACTTCGGCGCTACACGATCGGCACCCATGGCGCGCCGTGGACTCCAGAACAAGCCCGCAGCGAAGCGAAGCGAATTCTCGGCCTTGCCGCGAACGGGCACGATCCTGCCAATGAAAAGCAGCAGGAGCGGAAAGCGCCGACCGTCGCCGAACTCTGCGATCAGTATCTCCTTCACGGGTGCGCGACGAAGAAGGCGAGTACGCTTGCGACGGATCGCGGCCGCATCGAACGGCACATCAAGCCGTTGCTTGGTCGGCTGAAGGTGAAGGACGTCACCAAAGCCGACGTTCGTCGGTTCCTCCAGGATGTTGCAGACGGAAAGACGGCGGTCGACGTCAAAACCGGTGCGCGCGGACGCGCTATTGTAAAGGGCGGTAAGGGCACGGCCTCGCGAACCGTGGGGCTTCTCGGTGGGATATTCTCGTTCGCCGTCGATCAAGATTACGTCGCGAGCAACGTTATCCGGGGCATTCGCCGCTTTCCCGACAAGCGCGGCGATCGTTTCCTTTCTGCGGCGGAACTGGCAAGGCTTGGCGACGCCCTCAGGTCGATGGAACAAACCGGATCGAATGCTCTCGGCCTCGCTATCATCAAACTCCTGATTTTCACGGGCGCGCGGAAAGGCGAGATCGAAGGGCTTCAATGGAACGAAGTGGATTTCGAGCGCGGGTTGCTTCGATTGCGGGATTCCAAGACCGGGCAAAAGGCGATCATTCTGAATCCGCCCGCGCTGGAGGTGCTCGTCGGGATGAACAGGCTGGAGGACTCGCCTTACGTGTTTCCCGCTTCGCGAAGCGATGGGCACTATGAGGGAACGCCCAAGCTATGGCAGGCACTTCGTCGGAAAGCGGTCTTGAACGACGTTCGGCTTCATGACCTTCGGCACTCTTTCGCCAGCGTCGCAGTCGCAGGTGGTGCGTCTCTTCCAATCATCGGCGCACTTCTGGGGCACGGCAACGCCTCAACCACGCAACGCTATGCGCATCTCAGCGACGATCCTCTCAGCGAAGCATCAGCTCGAACGTCAGCCAGCATTCGCGATATGATGGGCGAATCAACAAGGCGAATCGGAGACCAAGGAGAAAGCTCCGGTGATGCGTCTGTATTC
The DNA here is from genome assembly GCF_036549515.1 of Aurantimonas sp. E1-2-R+4. Lineage (NCBI taxonomy): Bacteria > Pseudomonadati > Pseudomonadota > Alphaproteobacteria > Hyphomicrobiales > Aurantimonadaceae > Aurantimonas > Aurantimonas sp. E1-2-R+4. The sequence continues at coordinate 18,343 of NZ_JAZHLK010000051.1, forward strand.
AAGTTCACGCGATAAGTGGCTTTGCTAGAATGAGCGTTTGGCAGTGACGGATGACTTCCACGATGAAAATGATGCGTGGTGGCTTTCCGAGCATTACAGACTCTTCGCCGAAGTGGGACAGAGGATCGAGTCGCAAGGGTTTGATCTGCCGGACGACACCATTCCCAAACCCGCAGACCCATTTTGGTTGCCGATAGACGATTATTTGCATGAACTTCAAATGCGAAAGCGTCGTCCGAATATATTACCAGCGTCCGAACTTGCATCGCGAGTACCGGTACTTTCATACATGTCCGTTCCGGTTTTTGTTCGCCTTCATCTCGGCGCATGTTTCTCAGCGATCGCAACTAAAAATCCAAATGATCGAAGACATAAGAAATCAGAGATCGACAAATTTCTATCAAGTTCGGAGACGGTAACTGAAGCCGTTCTTAAACTCCTTGACGCATCCAGAAACAACTGGATCGTTCCGATATTCGATGAAGGACTTCCGACGAAAGAGCGTTCTCTTCGTTATCTCTTCGGCATCGCGGTACGACGCAATTTGATCGAGGTCGCGAGAGATCTAAAGCTTCTCCAAGCATGGGCCTTTTCGGCGCTAGATGAGGTGTCCCCCGAGTTCGGCGGCCGACCTCGGGTCGACTGGAAGCACGATTTCGTTGCACGTCTTGCCCACACCTGGACGCTCATTACCGACCGGCCGCCGTCACCAAAGATCGATGGCCCGTTTGCCGAATTCATCTCGGCGTGCTGGCGTAGCGGTGGTGACGACTTGCCGGAAATCAGCTTCGATCGGACCGTTCGAACGGTCGCCAAAGAGTGGCCGGACTTCCCCAAAGGTGACAAAACCTTCGACAAGGCTTTGTGGCTTTCGTCGTCCTCAGACGACGCCGACGAAGGGTAAGCAGCTCCTGTTGCCATACGGATCAGGAGTTATCCCATGCACACCAATACGGTCCTGAACGCTCAATCGGCCGCTAACTACCTGCGGCTTTCGAAGAGCAGTCTCGCGAAACTTCGTCTGTCCGGTGCCGGGCCGGCCTATTGCAAACTCGGCCGGCGTGTCGTCTATCGCGCGGCTGATCTGGAAGCGTGGCTCGAAAGCCGCCGTCGTATTTCGACCTCCGAACAGTGAGACGGGCCGATGGCTCGCCCCTCGAAAAAGCGACGGACTCTCGCGAGTGTCGATCGGCGTCGGCTCCGGCGCGATGCCACCTATACAATTCCCGAGCTGGCAGAGGCGCTAGGTGTCTCGGTTCCGACCGTCCGCAACTGGCGGCGTAAAGGGCTGGAGCCGATCGACGACAACGTGCCGCTTCTCTTCCACGGGGCGGCGGTCAAGGATTGGCTGGATCTGGCGCGCGCGTCGCGGCGCTCGCGGTGCGGGCCGTCGCAGTTCTATTGCTTCTCGTGTCGGGTTCCGCGCGTCGCAGAAAGCGGATCGCTGCGCGTCCTCCAGGCGACTAGCAGGACGCTTCGTCTCGCCGGCTTCTGCCATCATTGCGGTGGCCGAATGTCCCGCAACTTCGCTGCGGCGGCCGGCCGGGCGCTCTTCGCCAGACAGGGACAATCAGACCTAGCGGTGTCTGGCAGTCCCCATTTGGAAGAGCAATCGGCAAGAGGTCCCAAATGAAACGTCCGATCAACTCGAAAAACGCGCGCCTCCTGCGCGAGTATGCAGCCTATCTCCGTCAAGCCGACGGCAAGTCGGAAGAGACGGCGCGTCAGATCGAAAAAGCCATCCATCGCTATCAGACCTTTTCCGGCTTCGAGGATTTCGCGCGGTTCGATGCCGGCCGGGCGATGCGCTTCAAGGCGGCAATGACGGATGAAGACTTGTCTAAGGCGACGATCCTTTCGACTGTCAACGCGCTTCGGAGGTTCTTCGGCTGGTTGGCGCTCCAGCCCGGATTCCGATCGAAGATCAAGGCAACCGACGCCGACTATCTCCAACTCGCGGAGAAGGACGTCCGCGCGGCGAAGGCTCCGTCCGATAAGTCCTTCCCGTCACTAGAGCAAATCACAGCCGCGCTGGACGCTATGCCGGCCTGCACCGTGATCGAACGGCGTGACCGCGCAATTGTCGCCTTCACCATCCTGACAGGCATGCGCGACGGCGCAATCGTCACACTTCGGCTGAAGCATGTCGACGTCGCTCAACGGCGTGTTCGCCAAGACCCTCGCGAGGTGGCGACAAAGGCGAGCAAATGGATTGAGACCTTTTTCTTCCGCGTCGGCGACGGTATCGAGGCGATCGTATTGGACTGGATCGAAGAGCTGCGCGCGGAACATTTGTTCGGGCCGAACGACCCGCTGTTTCCGAAAACCAAATGTGGCCATGACGAAGACCGTTTTTTCGTTGCCGCCGGGATCGATTGCGATTTTTGGTCGAACGCGACACCGATGCGCGTGATCTTCCGAAGGTCCTTCGAGGCGATCGGCTTGCCTGCCTTCACGCCGCATCGCTTTCGCGACACGCTCGCCCATCTCGCCTACGAGCGGTGCCAGAAGCCAGTGGAATTCAAGGCCTGGAGTCAGAACCTCGGCCACGAAAGCCCGCTGACGACTCTGTCGAGCTACGGCAAGCTGTCGCCGGCCGAGCAATCTGCGATCATCAGGCGCACCGACGGATCGGCTTTATCGGACGAAAAGATCACGCTGGCGATGCTGCACAAGGCACTGGCGACGCTTCCCGCCAACGTAGGGCGAGACCCCACTTGACCGGCCGCAGATAACCCTTACCCCGTGGGGGCGCATGATTGAGGGAATCGGGGATGCCCACACTGGACTGGATCGGCAAAAAGGCCGTGGTGAACCATCACCGCGAGGTGCCCTATCGCCTGATCCATTGCGACAAGGACAAGAGCGTCGGCGACCCAAATGCTGGCAACCTGCTTGTGCAGGGCGACAACCTAGAAGCCTTGAAGGCGCTGCTGCCCTATTACGCTGGCAAGGTGAAGTGCATCTATATCGACCCACCTTACAACACCGGCAATGAGGGCTGGGTCTACAACGACAATGTGAACTCGCCTGAAATTCGGGCGTGGCTCGGCGCGACCGTCGGCAAGGAGGCCGAAGACCTATCCCGCCACGACAAGTGGCTGTGTATGATGTATCCGCGCCTTCGTTTGCTGAAGGAATTTTTGAGAGAAGACGGTTCAATCTGGATTTCTATTGATGATGACGAAGGTCATTATCTTAAAGCCATGCTGGATGAAATATTTGGCCGAAGAAATTTCGTGAATTCAGTAATATGGGAAAAGAAGTACGCACCTTCGAATGACGCCACATGGCTTTCAGACAATCATGATTTTGTGATCGCATACGCGAAAAACAAATTTGTATGGAGACCAAATAGTTTATCCAGAACCGAAGAGCAGGATTCATTGTATAAGAATCCCGATAATGATTTTCGTGGTCCTTGGATGTCAGACAATTATACTTGTTCTAAAAACGCGGATGAAAGGCCAAACCTTTACTATAAGATTATTAATCCAAACACGGACCAAGAAATTTGGCCTAGCAGAACAAGAGTGTGGGGGTTCGACCCTGCGACGCATCGTATCCATTGCGATGAAGGCCGAATATATTGGGGAGTGAACGGCAAAAATTCGACGCCACGACTTAAGAAATATCTCTACGAACTCAAACGGCCCGGCCGTGTACCCACGACAATTTGGCCTCACCGCGAAGTAGGCCATACGCAAGATGCAAAGCGCGAAGCTGCACTGATATCTGCCACCGACCCGTTTCCGACACCTAAGCCCGAAGCCCTGATTGCCCGCATCTTAAGCGTCGCCTCGAACGTGGGAGACACAGTCCTTGACAGCTTTGCAGGTTCAGGGACCACCGGGTCAGTTGCCCAAAAATTGGACCGGAAGCATATTTCAATCGAAATGGGCGATCACGCCACAACGCATATCGTTCCTCGCTATCAGAAAGTGATTGAAGGCGAACAGGGCGGCATTTCCAAAGTCGCGGGCTGGCAAGGCGGCGGCGGCTTCCGTTTCTGCACGCTCGGCGAACCGCTGTTCGATGCCGACGGCAATGTCAGCTTGGCCGTCACCTATCCCGACCTCGCCGCACACGTCTTCTTTTGCGAAACGGGCTCGCCGATTCCGCGCCGCGCGGACGGGTCGTCGCCCCTGATCGGCACATTCAAGGGTCGGGCGATCTATCTGTTGCATTCGGCCGACGCGATCGGCGTCGCCAGCTCCAACGCCGGTAATGTGCTGACCGCAACGCTTCTCGACGATCTGCCGACGCCGGAAGAATCCGGCTTCGACGGCGCCCGCGTCGTCTATGCCGAAGGATGCACGGTGCCGGATGATCGGCTTTCCCGCCTTGGCGTGACTTTCAAGCAAATCCCCTATCAAATCGAGGGGCTGTGAGAATGGTGGACGCTCCTTCCGAAATCCTGCTCTACACGAGCGAAGACGGCGACACGCGGATCGACGTTCGCCTGATCGACGAAACAGTCTGGCTGACGCAAGCGCAAATGGCCGAGTTGTTCGATAAGGATGTCCGCACCATCAGCGAGCATATCGGCAACGTCTATGCGGACAGGGAGTGCGAAGAAGGGGCAACCATCCGGAAATTCCGGATAGTCCGGACCGAAGGCTCCCGCGACGTCGCCCGCGACGTGACGCACTATAATCTCGATGTGATCATTTCCGTCGGCTATCGCGTGAAATCACCGCGTGGCGCGCAATTCCGACGCTGGGCCACGCGCCGGCTCAAGGAATATATCATCAAGGGCTTCGTCCTGGATGACGAACGGATGAAACATGCCCGTCACGACTATTTCGACGAACTCGTCCGTCGGGTCCGGGCGATCCGCGTTTCCGAGCGGCGGTTCTACCAGAAGATTACCGACATCTTCGCTCTGAGCATCGATTACGAGCCGAACAGCCCTTTGACGAAGGATTTCTTCGCCAGCGTCCAGAACAAGTTTCATTTCGCCATACACGGCATGACAGCGCCCGAATTGATAGCCATGCGCGCCGACTCGACGAAGCCGCTAATGGGGATGACGTCGTTCAGGGGCAGCCGGCCGCGTGCCGACGAAACGACGAGCGCGATGAACTACCTCACGGAATCCGAACTCGTATCGCTGGAACGGATCGTTTCGCAATATCTCGACTTCGCGGAAGGGCAGGCCGAACGGCGCATTCCGATGCATATGGCGGATTGGACGGCGAAGCTGCACGGATTCCTCACGCTGAACGACCGCGCCATACTTCAGGGCGCAGGCAAGGTCACCCGCAAGGACGCCGACGCAAAGGCGCTGGCTGAATTCGAGAAATTCCGGATCGAACAGGACCGCGCCTATGTGAGCGATTTCGATCGTTCGACCAAGGCGCTGTTGAAGAGAGAATCCAGCGGCGAAAAGCCTTCGTCCAGAGCAACACGAAAGCCGAAGGGTGGCAAGGAATGACTCTGCCGCTCTTTGCGCTCAAGGAATATCAGCTTCACTCGCTCGCAAGCCTTCGGCGCTTTCTGGAGAAGGCGGTGGAACTGAACGACGCCGACACGGCCTTCTATGCCGTGACCAAGCGACCATTCGTGCCGGTGCCGAACCTTCCCGGTCTTCCCTACGTCTGTCTCCGCATTCCGACCGGTGGCGGCAAGACGATCCTCGCCGCTCATTCAGTCTCCGTTGCGGCCGACAGTTTCCTTCGCACCGATACGCCGACGGTCTTGTGGCTCGTGCCGTCGCAGACGATCCGGGACCAAACTCTTGCGACGCTCCGGGATCGTACCCACCCGAACCGCCGAGCGCTTGCCGAGCGCTTTGGCGAGAATGTCCGTGTCATGGGCGTTGCCGATGCGCTCTATGCCAAGCGCGCCGACTATGACGGGGGGGCAGTCGTGATCGTCGCGACGATCCAGGCGTTCCGTGTCGAAGAGACCGAAGGTCGAAAGGTCTATGAAGCCAACGGCGAGTTAATGGACCACTTTACGGGCCTCGCCGACGGCCTGCGGGCGCAACTCGAATTGACGCCGGGCGGAGATCCCGTGCCTTCACTGGCGAACGTGCTTCGCCTCAATCGACCGATGGTCATCGTCGACGAAGCACACAATGCGCGAACGCACCTTTCGTTTAATACGCTCGGCCGGTTGAAGCCGTCTTTGATCGTCGAGTTCACGGCGACACCGGTCACGCCAGATGAGCACAGACCGGAGAAGGGCACCTACGCGTCGAACGTCCTGCATCATGTCTCGGCGGCCGAGCTTCGCGCGGCTGACATGATCAAGCTGCCCGTGATCTTGCGAGGCCGGCCGGAACCGAAGGAAACGATCGGCGACGCGATCGCATGGCTCGACGAATTGCTTGCTCTCGCGTCGGCCGAAGAAACCGAGACAGGCGAATTCGTGCGTCCGGTGATGCTGGTGCAAGCCGAGCCAAAATCAAAGAACAAGCCGACGCTGCACGCCGAAGAGGTGAAGAAACTGCTGGTCGAGGATTTTCGCGTGCCGGCGGAACATATCGCACTGGCGACCGGTGACGCGCGTGGAATCGATGGCGTTGACCTCTTCGACCGCGACTGCAAAATTCGCTTTATCATCACGCAGCAGGCGCTTCGCGAAGGCTGGGATTGCTCCTTCGCCTATGTGCTCTGTTCGGTCGCTGAACAGAAATCGGTGCGCGCGGTGGAACAGCTTCTTGGCCGGGTGCTCCGGCTTCCTCGGGCCAAGCGGAAGAAGCACGAAAACCTAAATCGCGCCTACGCGTTCGCGACGACGACGAGCTTTCAGAACGCGGCCAATACCTTGCGCGATGGGCTCGTCAATAATGGATTCGAAAGGATCGAAGCCCAAACGCTGGTGCGCGTCGCGCCCGATACCATTCCGGGGTTCGAAGACGGTGGATCGGCCTTCGTCTATGAAGAGGCAATTCCGGATGGAACAGACGCCGAAGCATTCAAGGCGAGCGTGGAAAGCGCGACAGGTGGACGTGTCGAAGTCGACGTGGCGGCTGGCACCTTTCGCGCGCGCGGCGCGCTGACGGATTACGATCGCCAATCCATGCTGCTCGCAATGCCCGAAGCGGCAGCGAAGGCAATCGACGCGCTCGTGCACAAATCACGGGGCGCGCGGTTGAAGGCGGTCGACACAACGAAAGAGGCTATCCGATTCGCCGTTCCTCAGCTCGCCGTTCGATCCACGTCCGGCCTTCAGCTTTTCGATCGTGCTCATTTTCTCGACATCCCCTGGAAGCTCGAAGAGAGCGACCCCGCGCCGATTCTCGATCACTTCGCTCCTCCGACGCCGGCCGTCGACGAAGCGCATGTCGACGTCGACAAGAGCGGTCAGGTGACGGTTGAATTTGTCAGGAACCTGCACGAACAATTGGCTCTCGCATTGCAGGAACGCGGCTGGACCAAGAACGCACTGATCAATTGGCTCGATCGGCGTTTACCGTTCTCTTCACGGCGCGACATCACCCGAACGTCGTCGACGCTGTTCATCGCCAAGGCGCTGGACACGATCGACGCGAAGATGGGCGTGGGCATCGAGGGACTGGCGAGGGCGAAGTTTCGGCTGGTCGAAGCGCTCGTGAAGGTGATCGCGGCGCACCGCGACGCGCGCGAGGCGGCCGCATTCGATCGGGCATTGTTTTCGCAGGATGCGCTCGAATTTCAAACCAGCTCCGATGTCGAACTCGTCTTCGATGAAAACCGTTACGGCTATAATCAGCCCTATCGCGGCGGCACCGATTTCAAAAAGCATTTGTTTCGCGTCGTCGGCGATCTGGACACGAGCGGCGAGGAATACGAATGCGCGGTGCATCTGGAGCGGTCAGCCGACGTGAAGGCATGGGTTCGGAACACGTCGCGACAGCCGAACTCGTTTTGGCTGCAAACGTCGTCGGACAAGTTCTATCCCGATTTCGTCGCGCTTTTGAACGACGGCCGCGCGCTCGTGGTGGAATATAAGGGCGCTCCCTATTTCACGAACGATGATTCGAGAGAAAAGCGGCTGATCGGCGATCTATGGGCGGATCGCTCAAACGGTCACGGACTTTTTATCATGATCGAGAATCGCGAATTTACCAGGATCGACGCGCTGATCGGGAAGGAGGCGATCTAGAACACTGTGTATGCTATGTGATTGCTAGCGGTCGGCGCGCCGTTCGATCAATGCCGTAAGTGATTGAAAAGGTTGGTGCACCCGACTGGATTCGAACCAGTGACCTCTGCCTTCGGAGGGCAGCTTGGCAGCAGTCATACGTGACGGTAGCGACTGCTCGTAACTCGCGAATACGCCTGTATCCCCAGCCGATTAGCAAAGGGAGGGTACCCGCCTCTTATGGCATAGGTCAACTGTACCGGTGAGGCGAATAGGATGAAAGTTGTGACCCGATTGTGCCCGCTAGCCGATCCTCGGATGGGGGTAGGGGGGAAGGTCGGCGGCCGGGATAATTAGATACCCCGTCGGAAAAATTCGCCGTTTCCTGCAGTCCCGGCTTATCGAGGTAGCTTGTAGCGGATTGTCAGCGCCGGTGCCTGCCCACTCTCGGTTTCATGGACAATGTCCGCGTTCCCCTTTGCAAATTCCTGGCGCATCACAGAGCAGCAGGTCGGCATTGCGTGAGTGCTGTTCCCTTTGGGCGGATACCCTCCAACGGCCCTGTGGAGCTCGCCAGCGTTGATTTCGGCATGAGGACGACCCTGTCTCGCCGCCCGGCTCAACTGGGCTTCCAGGGCGGTCCGAAAGTCATCTGATGTGGGCAAGGGTTGTTCCCCTGTCAACGCCGGAGCAAATATGCGCCAGTTGGCCGGAGGAAATATGTGCCAGGTGACGTCATGAGAAGGGCCCCGATCGGGGCCCTTCTCATGAC
>NZ_JAZHLK010000052.1:0-26928 GCF_036549515.1 Aurantimonas sp. E1-2-R+4
CGGGCATATCCCGCCCGCTGAGGCCGAAGCCAACTACTATGCTGCCATCGAGAGCCTCGATATGGCTGCATGACTCAAACGAACCGGCCTCCGGAAAACCCGGGACGCTTCAGTCAGGATGATCGCGGCGGCACCGTGCAGGACCATGCCGACGAACAGGAGGAAGACGTTGATGATCATCAGGACGAGGAACTTGTCGGTCGTCAGCGTGGTGATGCTGGCGGCGAGCCGCTGCGGCATTTCGGTCTCGGTCAAATAGAGGCCGAGCACAGCGGACGTGGCGACCAGCAGCATGACGACGGCGGTCTGGATCACGCCGTCGATCAGCGAGAGATAGAGCTTCTTCAGATTGATCTCGCGATAGATGAAGCCGCCGATCAGCAAGGCCGCGACGACGGCGAGGCCCGCGCCTTCTGTGGCGGTGACGAAGCCGCCGAAAATGCCGCCAAGGATGATCACCGGCAGAATCAGCGCCCAGGCGGCGTCCTTCGTCGCCGTCCAGAGACGGCAAAGGCTGAACGCCTCCTCGCGCGGCAGGTCGTAGCGAACGGCGAAATAATATGAGAGCGCCATCATCGAAAAGCCACCGAGCAACCCCGGCACGATGCCGGCGACGAACAGCCGGACGATCGAGGTGTCCGACAGCGCGCCGTAGAGGATCATCGGAATCGACGGCGGGATGATGATGGCCAGCGAAGCGGAGGACGAGGTGATGGCGGCGGCGAAGCGGGGCGAATAGCCCTTCTTCTTCATCGCCGGGATCAGCACAGAGCCGATCGCCGCGACATCGGCGACCGCCGAGCCGGAAATTTCGGCGAAGAATAGCGAGACCCCGACATTCACCATCGCCAGCCCGCCGCGCAGGAAGCCGATCAATGCGGAAACGAAGGTGATCAGTCGCTGCGAGATGCCGCCGGTGTTCATCAGCGCGCCGGCCAAGATGAACAGGGGAATGGCAATCAGCGGGAAGCTGGTGGCACCGTCGAAGATCGACAACGCCGCGTTGAGAAAGCCGAGATAGCCGTTCAGCATGAATACGCCGACCAGGGCGCTGGCGAGGATCGCGACAGCGATCGGCAAGCCGATGGCGATCAACACGAACATCAACAGGAGGATGAGCGCCTCGGTCATTTCGGCTCTCCGGCGCGCATGGCGTTGAGTTCGGTTTCGGCGCGGGCGATCTCGGTCTCGATCTCGCGCTGCTCCGGATCGAGGCCTTCCTCGACGTCCCGATAGCGTTCGGGAAGGGTGAGAAGGCGCGCCAGGATAATCAGCCCGGCGCTGATCGGCAGGATGCTCTGCACGAAACTGCGGGGAACGAACCGGACGGAGATCAGCGTTTCATTGCCGAAGATGTCGAGAATCGCCCAACCGGCCCAGCCGATCACCGCGAAGACGATCAGGAAGATCAGTTCGACGACGACGAACAGAACCGTGCGGCTTGGCCGCGGCAGCGCGAACAAGAGCCCGCTGAAGCCCAGATGCGCGTTCCGCATCGTCGCCAGCGCCGCCCCGGAAAAGGTGATCCAGGCGAGCAGCACCGAGGCGATCTCGTCGTACCAGATCAGCGAATTGCCGGAATAGCGAAACGTCACGCCCAACAGAACGACCCCGGTGAGGACGATGAGCAGGAACAGCGTCACGGCTTGAAGGGCGATGTCGAGCCAGCGGGCGAGCCGGGACATGGGCGGTTTTCCAAGAAAGGCATATGAGACGATTGACGAGGGAAAAACGGGGGCCGACTCCGCCGGCCCCCGCATTTTGTGACGGTCCTAGGAACCGTCGGCGAGCGACTGCGCCTTGTCGATCATCTCCTGGCCGCCTTCGACCTCGGAGGCGAACTTCTCATAGAGCGGCTTGGAGGCGTCGATGAAGGCCTGGCGGTCGGCCTCGTTGACCTCCATGCCACCGTCCTTCAGCTTCTGGAGAAGTTCACCGTCGGCACTGGCGCCCTGTTCACGCACCCATGTGGCGACCTCCTGGGCGGTCTCGGCGAGGACGGTTTGAATTTCGGGATCGAGCTTTTCGAACGTCGCGATCCCGACCGTCGGGTAGGCCGGCGAATAGACGTGCCCGGACATCGACAGATATTTCTGCACCTCGTCGAGCTTACCGGCCGCGATGTTGGTCAGCGGGTTCTCCTGACCGTCGATGACGCCGGTCTGCAGCGCGACGAAGACTTCGGAGAACGACATCGGCGTCGGGTTGGCGCCATAGGCCTGGAACATTGCCACCCGCCAGGACGAGTTCGGCGTGCGGATCTTCAATCCTTCCAGATCGGCCGGCGTGTTGATCGGTCGCTCGTTGTTGGTGATCTGGCGGAAGCCGTTTTCCCAGATCGCCAGCGGGCGATAGCCTTGTGCCTCGGCGGCCGGCACCAGGACGTCCTTGAACAGGGTCTCGTCGATCCGCGCCAGGTGGTCGCGATCCTTGACCATGAAGGGCAGGTCGAAGAGCGCGTATTCCGGCGCGATCTCCGGCATCGTCGAGGACGGCAGCGTCAAGTGCATGGTGCCGAGCTTGATCTTCTGCAGCATGTCCTTGTCCTTGCCGAGCTGCGAGGAGTCGAACACCTTGACCACGGCCTTGTCGCCGAGCTTTTCGTTGGCGCGCTTGGCGAATTCGCTGGCGGTCCGCTCCTGCAGCGAGCCGTTCGCGGCGCTGATGCCGAAAATGATCTCTTCCTGGGCCTTGGCGGCGGCACCGGCGGTCAAAAGGACTGCGCCCGCGAGAAGCGCCTTCAAAGTTGTGTGCATCATATCTTTCCTCCCATCTGCGTTGAAAAATCTGTCGTTGGTCTGGTCGTCTGGGGCGCGGCCTTTTCCGGCCGTTCTTCGGCGTGGATTTGGGCCGTGCGCCTCAGGCGGCGGCCGAGGATTCGAGGCCCTGGCGAAAAAGCGTGGCCAGGCTCTGATCCGGAGGCGGTGTATTCCCGTCCGCCTCATTCTTGCGGGCCGCGAGCATCAGCCCGAGTTCGATAGCTTTACGGCCGGCGCCGGCATTGGCGATGCCCTGGCCGGCGATGTCGTAGGCGGTTCCGTGCGCCGGCGTGACGATCGGGAACGGGTAGCCGGCGATCAGGGTCACGCCCCGATCGAAGCCGATGAGCTTCATCGCGATCTGCCCCTGGTCGTGATGCATCGTCAGCACCGCGTCGAACTCACCCTTCAGGGCCCGCACGAATACGGTGTCGGAGGGGATTGGTCCCGTCACGGCCATCTGGTGGGACAGAGCCCGCTCGACCGCCGGCAGGATGATCGCGTCGTCCTCGGTGCCGAAATTGCCGCCGTCGCCGGCATGGGGATTGAGCGCCGCGACGCCGATCCGTGGTCGCGCGAATCCCGCCCCTTGCATGGTCTCGACGGTCAGGCGCAGGCTCTCGAAAACACGCTCTTCGCTGAGCGCGCCGGCAACCTCGGATAGCGGGATATGCGAGGTGCAGCGGGCGTTCCAGACTTCGTCGAGCACGTTGAACTCGCTGCCGTTGCGCGTCGCGTGAATGGTGCGGTTCACGAAGCCGATCTCGTCGACATAGTCGGAGTCGGTCTGCCGCATGGCGTGCTTGTTGAAGGGCGTGAAGAACACTGCGTCGGCATGGCCGCCATTGGCCGCTAGCAGGGCACAGCGGAAATTGGCCAGCGCTGAGCGACCGCCATCAGCGCTGGCGGTGCCGAGTTCGATGGTGGCGGGATCGCAGTTGCCAAGATCGACGAAACATGAGTGCTCGGGCCGCCGCGGACCCAACGCATCGAGCGAAACGGTCGGCAGATCAATGGCGACGTCGGCGTGTTTCGCTCCCATGTCCAGAACGCGGCGATCGCCGATGACCAGCATGACCGCCTGGGAAGCGATGTCGTCGGCGAGCAGCCGGGCAGCGAGTTCCGGGCTGATGCCCGCGGGGTCACCGATCGCAAAGGCGATCACCAGATCGTTCCGCATTCGGCCCCGCCGGTTCTGGATATTGCATTTTGCATACGATATTTCTTTTGACGTGCGCAAGCGGTTTTTTTGCTATGAAGGCGCGTTGCCTCTTGCTGGAGCCCGCCGTGACTGAACTGCCGGTCGAAGACGATATCGCCTATCCGGACGCGCCCGTGATCCAGAGGCAGACGCTGCACGAGCAGGTCGCGGGCCGAATCCGGGACCTTATCATTGAGGGGCATCTCAAACCGGGCGCGCGAATCAACGAGGCCGCGCTTGTCGATTCGCTCGGCGTTTCCCGCACGCCGCTCCGCGAGGCGCTCCGCACACTCGCCGGCGAAGGTCTGATCGACATTCGGCCGGCGCGGGGCAGCATCGTGCGGCGGCTGACGCCCGAGGACGTGTTCTCGATGCTGGAGGTGTTGGCGGAACTGGAAAAGCTTGCCGGCCGGCTGGCATGCAAGCGCGCCAGCGACAAGGACCTTGCCGAACTTCTCGCGATTCACGACGCGATGATGGGCTATTACGCCAAGCGGGACCGGCTGACGTACTACAAGGCCAACCAGGATATCCATGCACGCATCGCGCGCCTGTCACGCAACAACATGCTGATCGATGTGCAGGCAAACATCCAGGCGCGGCTGAAGCGCATCCGCTTCCTAGGCAATCAGGGACCCGAGGCCTGGGCGAACGCCGTGGCCGAGCACGAGGAGATGGCCGAGGCGCTCCGTGTTCGGGATGGCGCGCGCCTCGGCGAAGTCCTCACCAAGCATCTGATGAACACTTGGGACCGGGTCAAGGACGTCGTCTGAACGGCGCGCCCGCCGCAATTGACGCGGGCGCGCAACGGTGACGACAGCCGGCTACTCGGCGGCTTCCTGATAGTCCTCGACCGGTGGGCAGGAACAGACGAGGTGGCGGTCGCCATAGACGTTGTCGACGCGGTTGACCGGCGCCCAGTATTTGTCGACCCGGAACGCCCCCGGCGGATAACAGGCCTGTTCGCGGGTGTAGGGCCGGTCCCATTCGCCGACGAGATCCTCCACCGTATGCGGCGCGTTCTTCAGTGGATTGTTCTGCGGATCGATGCGGCCTTCCTCGATGTCGCGCGCCTCCTCGCGGATCGCCAGCATGGCGTCGCAGAAGCGGTCGAGCTCGGCCTTGGTTTCTGATTCCGTCGGCTCGATCATCAAGGTTCCGGCCACCGGCCAGCTCATCGTCGGGGCGTGGAAGCCGCAGTCGATCAGCCGCTTGGCCACATCGTCGACGCTGACGCCGGCGGACTCCTGCAGGATGCGTGTGTCGACGATACATTCATGCGCCACCCGGCCGTTCTTGGCCTTGTAGAGCACCGGATAGGCGTCCTCGAGCCGCTTGGCGACGTAGTTGGCGCTGAGGATCGCAACCTTGGTCGCCTGGGTGAGGCCCGCGCCGCCCATCATCAGGCAGTAGCTCCACGAGATCGGCAGGATCGAGGGCGAGCCGAACGGTGCGGCGGAGACCGGCCCCTCGCTTCCGCCCGTCGTTGGATGGCCCGGCAGATACGGCGCCAGATGCGCCTTGACCCCGATTGGCCCCATACCCGGACCGCCGCCGCCATGGGGGATGCAGAAGGTCTTGTGAAGGTTCAGATGGCTGACATCGGCGCCGAAGTCGCCCGGCCGCGCGAGGCCGACGAGGGCGTTCATGTTGGCCCCGTCGAGATAGACTTGGCCGCCATGCTCGTGGACGATGGCGCAGAGTTCGGCGACGCTTTCCTCGAACACCCCGTGCGTCGAGGGATAGGTGATCATGCAGGCGGCGAGATTGGCCGCATGGGCCTCGGCCTTGGCGCGGAAATCGTCGACATCGATGTCGCCGTTCTCGTCCGACTTCACCACCACCACCTTCATTCCCGCCATCTGCGCCGAAGCCGGGTTGGTGCCGTGCGCCGAGGTCGGAATCAGGCAGATGTCGCGGTGATCATCGCCATTCGCCTGGTGGTAGGCGCGGATGGTAAGGAGACCCGCATATTCGCCCTGCGCGCCGGAGTTCGGCTGCATGGAAACGGCGTCGTAGCCGGTGATCTGGCACAGCTTGTCAGACAGATCTTCGATCAATGCCTTGTAGCCGAGCGCCTGATCCTGCGGCACGAAGGGATGCAGTTCGGCATATTCCGGCCAGGTGATCGGCAGCATCTCGGCCGTGGCGTTCAGCTTCATGGTGCAGGAGCCGAGCGGGATCATCGACCGATCTAGGGCGAGATCGCGGTCCGACAGCCGGCGGATGTAACGGGTCATCTCGCTTTCGGCGCGGTTCATGTGGAAGACCGGATGGGTCAGGTAATCCGTGCTGCGCCGCAGCGGTTCCGGCAGCCGGTTATCGCGGTCGAAATCGTCGACCGTGAATTCCCCGCCGAAGGCCCGCCAGACGGCTTCGATCACGGTCGGGCGCGTCCGCTCGTCGATGCTGATGCCGATCCGGTCGGTGCCGACCTTGCGCAGATTGACCCCCTCGGCGAGCGCGGATTTCAGGATCGCGCCCTGCAGCCGCCCGACCTCGATCGTCATGGTGTCGAAAAACGCCTCCGGCTCGACCGTATAGCCGAGTTTTTCCAGCCCCTTGGCCAGCAGCACCGCGCGCTGGTGCACCCGCTGGGCGATGGCCTTGAGGCCCTCCGGCCCGTGGAACACCGCGTACATCGCCGCCATGACGGCGAGCAGCACCTGCGCGGTGCAGATGTTCGACGTCGCCTTTTCGCGGCGAATGTGCTGCTCGCGGGTCTGCAGTGCCAGACGGTAGGCGCGGTTGCCGCGCGTATCCACCGAAACGCCGACGAGCCGGCCGGGCATCGCGCGCTTGTGCGCGTCCTTCACCGCCATATAGGCGGCGTGCGGGCCGCCATAGCCCATCGGCACGCCAAAGCGTTGGGTCGAGCCGACGGCGATGTCGGCGTTCATCTCGCCGGGCGTCTTCAAGAGCGCCAACGATAACAGGTCGGCGGCCATCACCGCGATGGCATTCTCGCCATGCAGCGCCGCGATCACTTCGGTGAAGTCGCGCACATGGCCGTAGGTGCCGGGATATTGGAAGATCGCGCCGAACACCGTATCCGGCTTCAGATCCTGGAAGGGATCGCCGATTTCGACCGTCCAGCCGAGCGGCTCGGCCCGGGTGCGGATCACCGCGATCGTCTGGGCGTGGCAGTTCTCGTCGACGAAGAAGACGGTGCGTTTCGATTTCGACAGCCGGTGCGCCATCGCCATCGCCTCGGCCGCCGCGGTCGCTTCATCGAGGAGCGAGGCGTTGGCGACGTCGAGCCCGGTGAGGTCCGACACCATGGTCTGGAAGTTCAGCAGTGCTTCCAGCCGGCCCTGGCTGATCTCCGGCTGATAAGGCGTATAGGCCGTGTACCAGGCGGGATTTTCCAGGATGTTGCGCTGGATGACCGGCGGCGTGATGGTGCCGTAATAACCCTGGCCGAGCAGTGACACGAGGTTCTGGTTGCGATTGGCGGTCTCGCGCAGGGCGTCCAGCGCCTGGCGCTCGGTCATCGCCGGCCCCCATTCGAGCGGCTTTTCCTGCCGGATCGCGGCGGGGACCGTCCCGTCGATGAACGCATCGAGGCTGTCGGCGCCGAGCAGCGCCAGCATCGCCTCCATCTCGGTCGGGGAGGGGCCGATATGTCGCCGGTTGGCGAAATCGTAGGGCTCGTAGTCGGTGAAGTCGAAGCTCATGCGTAACGCCTTATCCGACCAACGCCTTGTAGGCGTCCTCATCCATTAATGCATCGGCCGCCGATGCATCCTTGAGCTTCATCTTGAAGAACCAGCCGGTATCCATCGGGTCGTTGTTGACGACGGACGGATCGTCCGTGATTGCCGGGTTCACCTCGGTGATCTCGCCGTCGAGCGGAGCGTAGATTTCCGACGCGGCCTTGACTGATTCCACCACGGCGACGTCGTCACCCTTGGCAAAGCTCGCGCCGACATCCGGCAATTCGACGAAGACGAGGTCGCCGAGCTGGATCGAGGCGTGGGTGGTGATTCCGACCGTGGCGATATCGCCATCGAGCCGCAGCCACTCATGGTCTTCGGTGAATTTGAGCATTCGGCTGTCCTTTAACGTTTGAAGTTGGCGGCGACGAACGGAAGCGGCGTGACGATGACGGGAATGCGCTTGCCTCGCACGTCCGCGAAGAGCCGGGTGCCGGCCGTCGCCAGTTTGGAGGGGACATAACCCATGGCGACGGGACCATCCACGCTGGGACCGAAACCGCCGGAGGTCACCGCGCCGACCGGAGAACCGGCCTGTTCGTCGGAAAACAGCGCCGCGCCGCCACGAACCGGGGTTCGCGTCTCGGGGCGCAGACCGACGCGGCGACGCGAGGTGCCCTCGGCCAACTCCGCCAGGATTGTTGCCGCGCCCGGAAAGCCGCCGGCCCGCTCGCCGCCGGTGCGACGCGTCTTCTGGATCGCCCATTGGAGCGCGGCTTCCACCGGCGTCGTGGTCGTGTCGATATCGTTGCCATAGAGGCAGAGGCCGGCCTCCAGCCGCAGGGAATCGCGGGCGCCGAGGCCGATCGGCTCCACCGCCTCATGGGCGAGCAGCGCGGTCGCGACGGCCGCGGCCTTCTCCGCCGGGATGGAGATTTCGAAACCGTCCTCACCGGTGTAGCCGGAACGCGAGACGATGCATTGCGCACCGCAGAGCTCAACGGACCTGATATCCATGAAGCGCATTGCGGTGACATCGCCGGACAGCGTGCTCAACGCGGCTTCGGCCTTCGGCCCTTGCAGCGCGATAAGGGCGCGATCGGTTAGCGGCGTGATCTCGCAGCGGTCCGACAGGGCGGCGCTGAGATGGGCGATGTCCTCGGCCTTGCAGGCCGCGTTGACGACCAGGAACAAATGGTCGCCGCGATGGGCAACCATCAGATCGTCGAGAATGCCGCCGGCCGG
Source organism: Aurantimonas sp. E1-2-R+4 (assembly GCF_036549515.1). NCBI lineage: Bacteria > Pseudomonadati > Pseudomonadota > Alphaproteobacteria > Hyphomicrobiales > Aurantimonadaceae > Aurantimonas > Aurantimonas sp. E1-2-R+4. The sequence goes on from NZ_JAZHLK010000052.1 coordinate 8,862, forward strand.
GTTGGTGAACAGCGCATAGCGCTGCCGCCCTTCCTTCAGGCCGGCGATGTCCACCGGCACCAGCGTTTCCAGCGCCAGCGCGGCATCGCGCATGTCGCCCGATCGCGGCCTGATCGTCACCTGCCCCATATGCGAGACGTCGAACAGCCCGGCGGCGGCGCGCGTATGCAGGTGCTCCTTCATCACGCCGGCCGGATATTGCACCGGCATCTCGTAGCCCGCGAACGGCACCATCCGGGCGCCGAGCGACATGTGGAGGTCGAACAGCGGCGTTTTCAACAATTGTGCCGTTTCACTCAAACGCCTTGCCTCCGGCCCTGGAATCCGATGCCACTATAGCCAGGTTCGCCGCCGCGTCGCTACCCGTTTCCTGGCCTCTTGGCGGAGCCGCCCAACCGACAATGCTTCGGCCCACCGCACCTTGTCGGACGTCGTCGATGCGAGGTGGGCGAGGGAGATTCATCGCGTGCGAACCGGACCGGGAGGGTGTATCGCGGGCATTATCGGTCTTCAACACGGCGTGAGATGCCGCGTGATCGCGTCTTTTCCCTTTGCGTATGGGCTGTGGCGCGCAATGTTGGCGCCAAAGGACATGGCGTCGCTCGCAAATCGGTGGCCGGCGAAGGGTCTATCGTGTGCGTTTGGCAGACGGCCGCGAAAGAGGAGACGGAATGGACACGGACGGCGGCGCAGGTTGGACCTCCACACTCAAGCGCTACCTTCCTCTCGCGATCATCGCGGCCGGACTGCTGCTTGCCTATAGCCTCGATCTGCACGGCTACCTGTCGCTCGAGTCCTTCCTCGCCAGCCGTGATCTGCTCGGCCGCTTCGTCTCGGAAAATACGGCCGTTGCCTCGGTCGGATATGTCGTCGGCTACGCCGTTCTTGTCGCTTTCGCCTTTCCCGCGGCGGCGATCTTCACCGTCGCAAGCGGCTTCCTGTTTGGGTGGTTTCTTGGCGGGATCCTCACCATCATCGGCGCCACGATCGGTGCGACGCTCATCTTCGTGGCCGCGCGTTACGCCTTCGGGGATCTGCTGCGCAAGCGCGCCGGCGGTGCCATTGCGCGCTTCGCCGACGGTTTTCGCGACGACGCCTTCGCCTATCTCCTCGTTCTGCGGCTGACGCCGGTCATGCCTTTCGTCGCTGTCAACGTGGCGCCGGCCTTCTTCGACGTCCCACTCAGAACCTATGTCATGGCGACGTTGATCGGCATCATTCCAGGCTCGATGGTCTATGCCTTCCTCGGCAGCGGCATCAATCAGGCGCTCGTCAATGTCGGCGAGGGGGATGTCGAGCTCGCCGATCTCTTGACGACGGAGATGACCATCGCCTTGCTCGGGCTTGCCGCCTTCGCGATCCTCGGTCTGGTCCTGAAGAAGACCTATTTTCGTGGACGGCGCCCCGTCGCCGCCGAAACGAAGCCACGCGGAGGCTGAGATGGCCGAGATCCTGACACCCGACATCTGCGTCATTGGAGGCGGGTCGGGCGGCCTGACCACGGCAGCGGCCGCTGCCGCATTCGGGGTGCCGGTCGTTCTCGTCGAACGCGGCCTGATGGGCGGCGACTGCCTCAACTTCGGCTGCGTTCCCTCAAAGGCGCTACTCGCCGCCGGCAAACACGCCGCCGCGATCCGCGCCGCGCCGCTGTTCGGCGTATCGGCCGGCGAGCCGACGGTCGATTTCTCTGCCGTCAAGGCGCATGTCGACGGGGTGATCGGGGCGATCGCACCCAATGATTCAGTCGAGCGCTTCGAGGGTCTCGGCGTCCGGGTAATCAAGGCCGACGCGCAATTCATCGATCCGAATACCGTCAATGCCGGCGGACAGTTGATCCGCGCCCGGCGCTTCGTCGTTGCCGCCGGCTCCTCGCCGCTGGTTCCGCCCATCGACGGGTTGGCCGAGACGCCGCATCTCACCAACGAGACGATTTTCTCTCTCACCGAGCGGCCGAACCATCTCCTGGTGATCGGGGGGGGGCCGATCGGCATGGAAATGGCGCAGGCCCATCGCCGGCTCGGCGCCAAGGTTACCGTAGTGGAAGGCGAGACGGCGCTTGGAAACGACGATCCGGAACTTGCGGCCGTCGTCCTTCGCCGTCTCCGCGCGGAGGGCGTCGTCATCGAGGAACACACCAAAGTAGTCGGCGTTGATGGAGGCGGAAGCGCGGTGCGGCTGGCCATCGAGCGCAAGAACGGCGAGAAAGCGATGATCGAGGGGAGCCATCTCCTGGTCGCAGTCGGCCGGGCGGTGAATGTCGAGGGTCTTGGCCTCGACGCGGCGGGCATCGACTACGATCGTCGCGGCATCAAGGTCGGCGCCGATCTGCGCAGTTCGAACCGACGGGTCTATGCCGTCGGCGATATCGCCGGCGGCCCGCAATTCACCCATGTCGCCAACTACCACGCCGGGCTCGTCATCCGGGCGATCCTGTTTCGCCTGCCGATCAAGGCCGACCACGACAAGCTCCCGCATGTGACCTTCACCGATCCGGAACTCGGTCAGGTCGGCCTGACCGAGGCGCAAGCCATGTTGCGCGGGCTCAATGTGGATGTGCTGCGCTGGCCCTTCGAGGAAAACGATCGCGCCCAGACCGAGCGGCGCACTCAGGGGCTGGTCAAGCTCGTGGCCGGCCGCGGTGGACGGCTGCTTGGGGCCGGGGTCGTCGGTGCCGAGGCGGGCGAACTCACCAATCTGTTTTCGCTGGCGATCGGCAGGGGCCTGAAGATTTCCGATCTGCGCGATTTTATCTCGCCCTATCCGACCTTCTCCGAAATTGGCAAACGGGCAGCCACCTCCTACTATCATCCCTATACGCGGCGTCCGCTGGTGCGCCGTGCTATCGGCTTTTTGAGCCGGTTCGGCTGACCAGGCGCATGGACAGTGTTGAGCGGGTCGAATCTCAAGGCTGCAAGCGAAGGGACGAGCGTCGCATTGCCGAAGGACACGAAGCGACCTGCCGATCGCCGATCGAAGGATGTCGCGCGCGTGCCGCTCGTCAGGCGGCGTATTTCAACGCGGCTTCTGCTCGTCACCATGCTGGCGGTGATGCTCGCTGAAGTGCTGATCTTCGTTCCCTCGATCGCCAATTTTCGCGAGGACTGGCTGTCGGCAAAGATCGAGACCGCGGCGGTCGCGGGCCTCGCCTCAAGCCAGAACAATCCGCAGGGCGACGTGGTACTCGGCCCCGCCCAGGAGGCGAGCTTGCTCAAGGCTCTCGATGCCAAGCTCGTCGCGATCGTCGAGGGCGACGTCTCGCGATTGCTGGCCCGTGACGAGACGCTCGGCGTTGTCGATCTGCAGATCGACCTGAGCAATCAGAACCCGTTTCGGATGGTGACTGGCGCGTTCAACACGCTTCTGTCCGGGGGCAACCGCACCATGCGGGTGTTCGGTGCGGTCGGCGACGGATCGCTGGTCGGCGAGGTGGTGATGNCCATGCGGGTGTTCGGTGCGGTCGGCGACGGATCGCTGGTCGGCGAGGTGGTGATGTCGGAATACCCGCTGCGCCGCGACATGCTGATCTATTCGCGCAATATCCTGCTGCTGTCGCTGGCGATCGCCTCCTTCGCTGCGCTCCTGGTCTACGGGTCGATCAGCGCCTATCTGATCCGGCCCATCCAGGCGATGACGGGCTCGATGATCCGGTTCGGCGAGAAACCCGCGGACTCCTCCCGGATCATCCGGCCGACCGAGCGCGACGACGAGATCGGCGTTGCCGAGGCGGAACTGGCCGCCATGCAGACTCGGCTCGCCGACACGCTGCGCGAACAACGCCATCTGGCGGATCTCGGCCTCGCCGTTTCCAAGATCAACCACGATTTGCGCAACATCCTGGCTTCGGCGCAGATGATCTCCGACCGCCTGGCGACTCTCAATGATCCGCGCGTCCAGCGGGTGGCGCCCATGCTGCTGCGTAGCCTCGACCGAGCCTTGAACTACACCCAGTCGGTGCTGGCTTACGGGCGAGCGGTCGAAAACGCGCCGGTGAAGCGCAAAGTGCGGCTGAAACAGCTGGTCACCGACGTGTTCGAGATGGTCGCGGTGTCGCCCGACTCCGGGATCGGCTGCGTCAACGCGGTGGGCGAGGGGCTCGAAGTGGAGGTGGATCCGGACCAGTTCCACCGGGTTCTGGTCAACCTTTGCCGCAACGCCATTCAGGCGTTGGAGGGCAACGAGGCGGACCAGCCCTCGGTCGTGCGGCGGATCACCATCGCGGCGCGGCAAGAGGTCGATGGCGAGACCCTGGTCATCGTGGAGGACACCGGACCGGGACTGCCCGAGCGGGCCCGCGAAAACCTGTTCAAGGCGTTCACCGGGTCGGTGCGTTCCGGCGGGACCGGGCTCGGGCTCGCCATCGCGGCGGAGATCGTCGAGGCGCATGGAGGCCGCATCACCCTCGCCGACGGTACGACGCCGGGAGCCCGCTTCGAAATCCGGCTGCCGTCGCGTTCGTCGCTTGGCGCGGCGGCCGCCACCGTCCCGATCACCTGAGACAGGTGACCTTCCAGCTGAAAATTTGCGGCCGATGCCGGCTTGCATTCCAAGACCCGAGCGGCTACCTAGCCCTCACGAACGCAGCAGCCTCGTCAGGGCCTGCTCGTCAGTGCGCCCGTAGCTCAGCTGGATAGAGCACCAGACTACGAATCTGGGGGTCAGAGGTTCGAATCCTTTCGGGCGCACCATTTTTTCAAGGACTTGGATAGATGCCGCAGACTAGCGCTTCGAATTAGTCTGCGGTCTAGTCTGCGGAAGTTTGTGTGGCGCGGCGCGAAACTCCGGACAGATCGGCGGCAGACTTAGTACGGATTTTTTGGTCGAGTGCACGTCGCGTTAGAAGACATCGGTTAAGGGCTTGCTGCAACGACGCGGTTTGGGTTCCCCCGTCGGTAGCACCACGTCGCTCGGCGTGCGGTTGGTCGCGACAGCTACGAGGACGACACGGCAAGGCGGCCTCGGAAGCGGCGCCCTATATCGCCAGCATGTGCAATCTCTATTCGATCACCAAGGGCCAGGCTGCGATCCGCGAGTTCACGCGGGCGATGCGCGACACCACCGGCAATCTGCCGTCGCTGCCGGGCGTCTTTCCCGACTATCCGGCACCGGTGGTCCGCAATGGCGCGGCCGGCGAGCGCGAGCTAACGATGATGCGGTGGGGGATGCCGTCGCCGCAGTTCGTGCTGAAGGGCCGCAAGACCGACAGCGGCGTCACCAATGTGCGCAACGTCAAGTCACCGCACTGGCGCCGTTGGCTCGGGCCGGAGCATCGTTGCGTGGTGCCGTTCACATCGTTCTCAGAATACCACACCATCGACGGCAAGAAGGTGCCGGTGTGGTTCGCGCTCGATGAAACACGGCCGCTGGCGGTGTTCGCCGGGGTATGGACGAACTGGACATCGACGCGGAAGCTGAAGGAGGGCGAGGTCAACGCCGATCTCTACGCCTTCCTCACCTGCGACCCGAACGCGGAGGTCGGCGCGGTGCATCCGAAGGCAATGCCGGTGATCCTGACCGAGTCCGACGAAATCGACGTCTGGATGCGGGCAGAATGGGGCGTGGCGGCGGCGTTGCAGCGGCCGCTGCCGGATGGGGCGCTAAAAGTGGTGGCGCGCGGCGAGCGCAAGGATCAGGGATAGTGCGAGGATGGGCCGAAAACGGATTGGCGGCTTTCCTCCGACAGTGAGGAAGGAGCAGACGTTCCGTTGATTCGTAGGACCGAGATGGCGGTCCTATGTTCGCGAGAATTAGATTATCGTCAGTGAGTAAGTAAGTTTCCATCTATCGAGAGCGTCGCCACTCATCTGAATCTCAGAAACATTCGATTGAACTAGGAGTGATTCTCTCCATTTTAGTTTCCAGGGATTTGCCTATAGGGGGCGCCGTTTAAAGGCGGCGAATAAGATGGAGATCGAGGGACAAAGTCTCGATGCGGTGTTGCATCGGCTCTATCGCAAGCTGCTCGACAATGGACAATCGCAGGGTGGGACACGCGGTGCCAACCGTGAGCTACTCGGAGTACCGCTCCGCATACTGAAGCCGCGCGCGCGTATCAGTCGATCGGAAAACCGCGGAAAGCCGTTCAGCGCACTCGGCGAGCTGCTCTGGTATCTATCAGGCTCGGACACCTTGGAGTTCATCAAGCCATACGTTCCACGCTACGCCGACGACGCCGTGGGTGGCCTCCTCGAAGGCGCATATGGCCCGAGGCTCACGCGCATGCGGGACGGCATCGATCAGTTCGCCAGCATCGAAGCGCTGTTGAAGGAGCGATCCGGTTCCCGTCGCGCCGTGATCCAGCTTTTCAACGCCGAGGACATCGCCACCCACCACAAAGAAATCCCCTGCACCACGACACTGCAGTTCCACCTGCGGGATGGCCGTCTGCACATGTCCGTCACGATGCGGTCGAACGACGCCTATTTCGGACTGCCTCACGACGTCTTCTGCTTCACAATGATCCAGGAGATGATGGCCCGGCGCCTCGATGCCGAAATGGGGGAGTACCTGCAGTATGTCGGCAGCATGCACGTCTATGATGAGAAGCTCGACGATATGCGGGCTTATGTAGAGGAAGGCGTGCAGCAGACCATTGAGATGCCGCCAATGCCGGGCGGTGATCCCTTCCAGCAGATCGGCAAGCTGCTCGACGTGGAGCGGCGCCTTCGGGCCGGTGAAGCGCTCGATGCATCCCAGGAGATGGACAACCCATACTGGGCCGACATCGTCAGGTTCCTGCAGGTGTTCTGGGCGAAGGAATGGGAGGCGAACTATCCGAACCGCCTGAAGGAGCTACGCGCCGAATTGGTCACCAAGACCTACCGCCCATATGTCGACGGCAGAATGCTCATCAAGGCAAAGATGAGAAACGCCGGCAACGGCGACGTCGACGTGGCGAATCACCGAGGGGATTAAGATGTGGCCGTCTAGGGATACCGAACGCCAGCGCATCCTCTCCGAACTAAATGCTGCCAAGGCACCACTCGGCCTGAATGGACTGCCCGACGCGACGACCGTGGAAGCGCTGGCCTTACAGTTTGTCGCGAGCCTCCGGCGTGAGGACTACTATCGCCACGTCCAGGCCAAGCCGATCTCAGCGAACCGGGCCGATCCCAATCACCCATCATTCGACGCCGAGCGCGCCGTCGCCTTCCACATGCAGCGGGGCGACATCAACGAGGCCGGTTGGCTGATTTTCCTGATGACCCATTTCGCCCGGCGGCCAGACACCGGCTGGTTGCGGCTGCAGGATGTCTATGGCCGATTGGGAGCGGGAATCTGGGACTGGCCTACTGTCATTGCCAACCCAACGGCATTCTATCAATGGCTCGCCGCCAACTGGCAGAACGTTCGCGGCGCATTTGGGAACCATCGCAAGTATGAAAGCCTCAAGCCAGCAGCCAACCGCCCCATGTCGCGTGCCGTTGCCGATTATCTGGCCTGGATCGGCCCGGCCGGACACGGAACGTTCTTCGCCAACGCCGTACATGCAGCCGGCAACGATCCGCACACGATCTTCGACCACCTCTATGGCACATTGAAAATCGTTTCTTTCGGACGGCTGGCGAAGTTCGACTACCTGTCGTTGGTCGGTCGATACGGTCTCGCTCCCATCGTTGCGGGCTCGGCATATCTCGATGGCGCTACGGGGCCAGGTCGTGGCGTGCGATTGCTATTCGACGGGAATCCAACGAGCACGAGCAGCAACCTGACGCTCCAAGGCAGGCTCGATGATCTAGACGCTAGGCTTAATGTCGGCATGGAAGTGACGGAGGATGCACTGTGCAACTGGCAGAAGAGCCCGCGCCGCTTCGTCCACTACAAGGGGTAGCGAATCCGCTCGACCAGACTCAGTCTAGCAGTTCGTCGAGCTGATCCCATTTCCAGCGACGCTTCAAATAGTTCAGCTGGTCCTGCCGGATCATCCTACCGTGCTGCATCTGGCCAACGGTCAAGCCCGGAGCTACGCCAACCCTCACGCTGAACCGGACGACTTCCTCCCGAGCGGGCTTCAACTGCTCGAATTCGTCAGCGTTGCGCTCCGGGACGATGCACCGCGACGCGAATTGGTTAGCCTCGCACTCAACCTCATCGACGCCATCCATGTCCGCGTCGACGAACGTGCAAGCGCCATGCAGTAGCAAATGCCCGATCTCATGGAAGACAGTGAACCAGAACTTGTCGTCCGACAGGCCGCGAAAGCTCAGTAGGATCATCGCCTTGTCCGGCGCGACCATGCGGCTTGCACCGGAGGCCGGACAGCCCTGCGGCGCGCGCTTCGCGACAACGGCGACGCCCGCTTCGGAGCACAGCTCCCGCAGCTTCGGCAGAAACAGGCCGGGATCCTTCACCTTCGATAGTTTGCGAATCTCGTCGAGCCGGTCTTGCAGGTTCCCGGCGCTCCAGGTGCGAGTGTCGACGAGGTCAGCACCAAGCTCACCCATGCGCAGCCACATCAGGGTCGCCGCGTCGTCGGCAGTGAACGTTTCGGACTTGCGGAACAGCGTGTTCGAGCAGATCCGCCCGTATCGCGCATCCCAAGCATTCAGGGTGCCGACGTTGAAGAACGTTAGCCGGCGTCTCACCTCGGAACGACGCTTCTCCACCGAAAGGCGGCCGCGTGGCTTCTCCCCCGGAACCTGCAGCAGGAGCCAGTCTTCGCCCTCAGTGGCGGCGGCACGATCGACGGCCCGCTCAAGGGCTACTTCGTAGTTTGCCTGCCGCTTCAGCCAGAACGAAACGGTGCCGCCGAGGTGCTCGGCCAGCGCCGCCGCCCGCGGCTTATCCACCGATGCAGTGCCGTCAAGAAGGCTGCGCAACGTAGCCATCCCGCCGTGCAGATGTTTGGCGACATCCTTGGTCGTCAGGCCGCGCCTGAGCATCAAGGCGCGCAGCGAGTCACCCGGCTTCGAGAACCAGTCGGGCGTGAACTCCTGTCCGTCCGTCAAGGCCACCTCGATATCTCCACCAGCTTCAACCTTGTCACGCTCGCCCAAACGATCCGTCCGTTAGCGTTCCGATCGAAACGCGTTCCTACTACAACGAGCGTCGCGCGATAGTCTGAACCAATCGCGACGAACAGGGAATCGTCCACAGAAATTTCGATGTCGCCGCCAAGGAAGTCCATCAGCTCCTCGACATTCTCGAACGCGTTGGCGTCGGAGATGAAGTTGACCAGCGCGCCAGCGCTAACGCTGCCGAACGCCTGCTCGGCGTGCTCTAGGTCAACGCACATGTTGTATAGCGGGTCATCTTCGAACGAGATGTTGATCAACGCGCGAGATCTCCCACGCGACCATCATCGACGCGAAGCATAGCCTGAAAGGCCGGCGCCTGGTCGTCGCATAGAGTCATTGGGGCAGCGGCGATCCGTGCTGCTTCGACTGCTGTTTGGCGCGTATTTGCTCGATACGGTCCCAGTTCCGATCCAGTTCCCAGTCGCCCGCTTCGTCCATGTTGATGTCGGACGCGCTGCACAGGCTCGCCAGCGTCACCATAACGCCGCCGACCTCCTCCGCGGGCTGGCCGGAAGGGCGCCCGAAAACGTATTCAACGAGTGCGAGGGCGTCGGCGCGCGTGCACGCGTTCGCTTGGGCGAGTTCCAACGCTTCTTCTAGAAATCGGTGCGTGCGCTCACCAGGATCCGATCGCACTGACTGCGGGAAGCAGGCTTCGAGCCATTTTTCGACCCGACTTTGATAGGAAGTAATTTCTGCAACCACGTCGATCCCCAAATTCGGCCGGAGTATATCAGGCGCCTCTACTTTTCCTAGAAGGCCTGATCGCTGTATGCATCGACACAGCGGAAGCCACATTCAATTTCTAATGTCCCGTTATCGCATGACCGATCCGTCGGACGAACCAGACGACTTCTGCCCGTCATGCCCGTGCTGCGGCGGACGCATGATCGTCATCGAGGTGTTCGAACGGTGGAGGCAGCCGCGCGGACCGCCCGACGCAAGGACCCCGGACCGGGAGAACGCCCCATGACCCGGCATGGCATGGTCCAGCCTTCAGCTGCAGGCACTCAGCCTCCGGTAACGAGCCCACGCGCGTCCATGGTGATCATCGACGTCGACAGGGCCGCGTCCGACCGCGCGCCGAGCCTGCGATGCCGCACGGCCGGAGAACGAAGCGGTCAGTCCGCATCAATCCCAGCGCTGCCGTCGGCGGTCACGTCATCTCCGACACCAGCCGAAAATCGAAATCCTCATAGCCATCGCCCGTGGCCCGCGGGTTCGGTCCTCGGGGACTTTTGTACGCCTGCCGGCGCCCGAAACCCGTCACGCGAGCTGCCTGTCCGCTTTAGAGACGCTGATGTGGAGAAGCAGCCGTTCCGCTTTTAACCGAGGCCGTGTTAAGCACCGATTCGATTTAGCGTGGCGGCCTCACCTGCAGAGGTCGGCATCGCCCCTGGATGGGTTGTGCTGGGGAGGATCGCTTACGCCGTATTCGCGGCCCAGCAAGCTGAGTGGCAGGCGGAACTCGGGTCTGCGCTGTCGCCTGTCCGTCTGCTCCTGATTGACGAGGTCGTCCCGAGCGTGCAGGTCGGCCCCGTGCAGGACTTCGCGAAGAGCATTCGCGAATTGCATCGAAGGATGCTTGAACGAGGCCAGGACGGCTGAAGCGGCCATCAATTATGTCGCACGCGTGCGTCGCATCAAGCCAAGGCTGCTCCCCTTTTGGAGAGCGACGCGTTGACGAATTCGAACGGCGGAGCTCTGTGCCGCAGCATGTCGCCAAGGGCTGAGAGTCGCAGGCTTTCCATTGCCGAACTGGCAGCCGCCGCTTGAAGGTTTTCCTTCGCGCAGGGGCTCGCGCAATCGAGGGCAAGTTCCTTCCTCTGCTCCGGCGACTGCTCGTGATCGATGCGGATATAGCCGTCGCCGAGCAGGTGCCTCATCATGGCGTCCGTCATGGCCTGCTGCGATCCGATCATCACCGTCGGCAGCCGTTGGTCCTGCATCCATCCAAGGGAGCCGAGGTCACGGTCCATCCCGGCATTTAAGGCGAACGCCGCCGTCGTCGTCCCGATGCTCAGGACACGGATTTCCGGGCGGCTCCGCCCAAGGAAGTGCTCGGCCTCGTGGAGTGCAATCAGGTCAGGCGAGTTAGCGTACATGCCCCCGTCCGCGAATAACTCGCTTTCGATTTTGTGTATGGGAAAATACGTCGGCGCCGCAGAGGTCGCGAGCGCCACGTCCGCGACGTCGAGACGCCAGTCAAGCATGTAGTTTGGGTGGTGACCCGTCTTAAAGACCCTCGGCTTGCCCTTCGTCAGGTTAACCGCGGTGACGAGCACCGGGATCTTCAGGTCAGACATCTTAGGCGTCGCCTGCATGAGCCTATCGACGATCGCCCGCAACGGCGCCGGGTCGTACCTTGACCTCGGCATGCCCTGGACGATCCGCGTCCAGGACCGGAGCCATCCCGTGACGGGCCGGCTGGAGGGGAAGATCTTATCCCCGTCCTCAACGAATGCCCTTTCGATCTCGACCGCAGTGCGTCCCGCCGACAGGCCGAGGGCGATGATACCGCCGACCGAGGTCCCCGCGATAAGGTCGAACGATGCCGCGATCGGCTTCTCGGTCTGCTCCTCCAGCCGCGCCAGCACGCTCGCGGTGTAGAGGCCCATGTATCCACCGCCCGAGAGGCTCAAGATCTGGAACGGCACTTTCCCTCCAGCTCTCGTCCGCGGGGCGCGTGGGTCCAGCCGCACGCGCGTCCGGTCCACCCGAACGGTAGAGACTCCTACGGGGTAGCGCAACCCGATCCGCTGCGGCGGTCCACAAGAGCGTTCGCCCTATGTTCCCTGACGCTGCGAAATGGTAAGGTTGCCCTCGAAAGCGAGTCGCCCCCCAGGCGGCCGGGCCGGGAGACACCCTTTTCATGGCGAACGCGTCCAAGCTCCTCCATACGACGACGGATCCAGAGAACTACGTTGCCAACCTCCGGCCGGCGGATGAACGGCTTAGGTATGCGCGGACCAGGATCCGCGCATACCTGCGCGAGGCGTTCGAGGCCTCGAGCGCGGCCGTGTTCGGGCGTCCCATCCGGCCCCGATTCTTCACCCAGGGGAGCTTCGCGTACAAGACCCTGAACGACCCGGCGCACCCACCAGGTCAGCAGATGGACCTCGACGACGGCTGCTACCTGCCGCTGTCGTTCGTCCGCGGCGCCCGGCCCTCGACAGCCGCAGAGAAGTTTTTCGAGTTCGTGGGCGCAGCCCTGCGCGAGCTCGCACGGATTGAGGGATGGCGCTACGAGGAGAAGCCAACTTGCTGCCGGCTTGTCATCGCAGCCGACTCCCACGTCGACAACCCGCTCTACGCCATTCCTGACGCCGAGTTCTTGACGCTTGAGGATCGACGGACGAGGGCCACCACGGCCTCGGCCGACGTCGCGAAGGCGGACACATGGGAGGAGCTGCCATCTGACGAAGTCCTCCTCGCGCATCGCGAGGAGGGTTGGATCGAGTCGGATCCGCGCAAGATCCACAACTGGTTCACCGACGCGGTAGACGTCTACGGCGAACGGCTGCGCCGCGACTCGCGGTACCTCAAGGCGTGGCGCGACAATGGGAAACTCGACCGCTACAAGGTCACGTCGATCCTGCTGATGGCCTGCGCCTGGCAGGCCTATGGCAAGATCGGTGGCCTGAACCTTTCCAACCGTGAGGACGAGCGCCTCCTGCGGGTGGTCGAGCTTGTGCCCGAGTACGTGCGGGGCCGGGTTTCCAACCCGGCATGCGAGGACGAGGATCTCAATCGGATCCCGGACGAGCACCGCGAGGAGGTCGCAGGCGCGTTCGAGGACCTCGCGGCCCTAATGCGACGGGTCGTGAATAGTTGCGAGGATGCCCGCGAGGCCGTGCGCCTCCTGCGCCACGCCTTCGGCGACCGGGTGCCGGACAGGCCCGACCTCGTCTCCATTGAATCCGCGGCGGTCACCGGCCTCGCCGCCCCTGCCATCGCGCGCACTGCGGCCGCTACCGTGGCGGCCCAGCCGAAGAAGGTGGTCGCCGCCCCGGAAGTGGGCCGCTCGCGCAGTGGCTGAGGACCGGTCCGCGCGTCGGCTGGCCATGCACGACGCGCTGGTCGGGCGGGGGTTCCACCGCGTGCCACGCGGCGGTCGCGACATCTACAAAGGAACGCTCGACATCGCGTCCGGCGAGGTCCCGGTGACACTCCTCGTGCCGGACCTCGACTTCCTGACCATGCCTTTGATCCGCATCGCCGAGAGCTGGGTGGGCCCCAACCGACGGTTGCCTCACCTCGGGCCAACAAGACTGGTGTGCTACTACGCCCAAGGCTCGGTCATTCTCGACCGCTACGATCCCGGCGGTACCGTGATCCAGTGTATCGAGTGCGCCGAGAGGGTGCTGGACGCCGCCGTCGCAGGTCGTTCAGACGCTGACTTCGGCGCCGAGTTCGACGTCTATTGGTCATCGCGCTGGATGCTGTCCGACCTGCCGTCGGGTTACAGTGGCCCTGCCGCGATCACGTATCCGCGGCTGTCGGCGGACAACGAGCCGACCCCAGTGCTTGTGGCTGGACAGTCGTGGACGCGCGAGCGCGATCCGCCGCGCCGGGCAGACGGATTCGAGGAGACGGCACTCGTCGTGTCCCTCGCCGCTCCCCTCACGATCGATCCCGAGCGAACGTGGCCACCCGCAGACTATGGCCAGCTCGTCGACTGGCTGCGATGGACCGACCCGGAGCTGCCAAGGAGACTCGACGAGGCGCTGGCAACGGGAACGCATCATCAGGCGACGCTCGCGATCCGCGCGACCAACGGGGTGTTCGCGTGCCGGATCGGGGTGCCGGAGCCCATGCGGACCCCGGAGTTCCTCGTGAACCGCCGCCCGACGCTTGCCCGGAATCTCAGGCGGGCAACGGGAGAGGTCGCAGTGGAGAGGATCACGGCGGACGCGGCGAACCTCGATTACGTCTACGGGCGCAATCTCGGATCGCGCGGCGGGCTGGTCGGCCGTTCCGTCGCGGTCATCGGCTGCGGCACTATCGGCGGCTTCCTTGCCCAGCAACTCGCCCAGTGCGGCGCCGGAATTGACGGGGGACGGCTTCTTCTCGTCGACACAGACGACTTGCGCACGGCGAACCTCGGACGTCACCTGCTCGGTGTCCCATTCCTACATCGGAACAAGGCAGCGGCGTGTGCGACATTCCTGAACGCCATGCTGCCGGGCGCCAAGGTCGAGTGGTCGAACAAGGATGCGCTCGACCTGCCTGAACTGGGGCGTTTTGACCTCGTCGTCGACGCGACGGGTGAGGAGGCGCTCTCGATCGCCCTCAACCAAGCGGCGGTCAATCGGCGCCCCTCCGGCCCGGCCCACCTCTTCGTATGGCTGATGGGCAACGGCATCGCCGCGCAGTGCCTCCTCGTTGACGAAGACGCAGACATGGCCTGCCTGAAGTGCCTCAAGCCGGAACTCGCGGGCGAACCGCGCTTCCCCGTTCTCCGGCCTGGGGTCGAAACGGAGATCGGCCGCGTTGAGGCTTGCGCCGACGCAGACTTCGTCACATTCCCCGTGTCGAGGTCCGTCGTCGCGGCCGCGCTGGCCTGCGATCTCGCGCTCGATTGGGCGAGCGGCAGCCCGGGTCACCGCTACCGGTCCCATACATTCGAGCCGGACAAGGCGTTTGAGGTCGCCGACTCTAATCCTCAAGCGACGGATCGGTGCCCCGCGTGCGCGACGAACCGTTGATCCTAACGCCCGACGGCGTGCGGCTCGTCCTTGTTCACCGACGCGTCATGGATACGATCGCGAGATGGGTCGAGCGCGGTCCGCGGTCGCGCGAGGCCGGAGGAATTCTCATCGGTACGTATCGGGGCAGCCACATCGAGATCTCGGACTGCACCGTTCCGATGCGCCGGGATATGCGGGCCCGAACCTTGTTCGACCGGATGGACGTCGGCCATCAGGCCGCGGCGCTCCGAGCATGGCGTGCAAGCGGGGGAACGGACACGTTCGTTGGCGAGTGGCACACCCATCCGGAGGCGCATCCATTTCCGTCTTGGATGGATCGGCACACGTGGGCTGGACTGATGCGAAGGT
Source organism: Aurantimonas sp. E1-2-R+4 (assembly GCF_036549515.1). NCBI lineage: Bacteria > Pseudomonadati > Pseudomonadota > Alphaproteobacteria > Hyphomicrobiales > Aurantimonadaceae > Aurantimonas > Aurantimonas sp. E1-2-R+4. Next base: position 23,935 of record NZ_JAZHLK010000052.1, read on the forward strand.
CCCGCGAACCCGTCGTCCTCGCCATCGCGGGTTGGACCTCTTGCTGGTGGGGTTTTGGCGCCAACGGCCATGTTAGCGAAGTGCGGGAGGTTTCCTCTTAGATCTGATCCGCAGGATCGCCATCACGCTGCAGCCCGCGGGACCATGAGCCATGGGGCCAGGAAGCCCCGCTGACCCCCCATCCTTCAACCTCCAGCGTGTTCCAAAAGTCCAGTCCGAACCGCGGTGAAAAAGACGCATCAATCCCTCGCGGCCGCACGCTCAGCGGCAAAAGAGCCCCCTGCTCGTGAATAAGACGGGCTAGCTAGCTTTCTTGCCCAACATTATCTTCCCGGAACTGTATAATATCATACAAACTATTGGGGCAACCAGCAACGCAACGATGAATGCCCACACCTCTGTGTTGCCACTTCCGCCCGATACACGGCTACCCGCTTCAGACATCCAAAGAGATGGTGATAGAAAAAAGTAATTTACAGCGGTCACTACAACAGTTGCGATTGCAAATCCTTTATCACCAAACAAAGCACCCAAACACGCGATTACTAATCCGATGCCAGCCAGCACGAGACCCGCAAGCGGGATAAAAATAGAAATAAGCGCCACTATTAGTGCGGCCAATCCAATTCCCGTACCAATTTTCATGATAATTCTCCATCTTTTGCAAGAGCATACTAGGTAAATAAACTTGGGTTGCAACACATCTTGAATGCCCGCTCGACTAGCGTGACTATAGGCCCGCATCCATCGCCTCCGGAACAAGCTGATTTTATCTATGAGCCGGTTAATCGGAATCGTAAAGCCGATCAAATAACGGGTCGCCAACTATCCTACACGTCCATTTAAATGGGCTACTGAAACATATACTCACTGCAAGACCAATCTGCGCACTCAAGGGCTTCTATATACCGTCCGAATATTGGCCCGTTGCTACGGTCCGCATTCACCTCGAATATCACGAAAAACAAATCTTTGCTAGTAAATCGAGTTGTTGGCACGTCTTCTAGGACTAATTGGCCGGTTTCTCCCTGCAAAAAATACGCTTGATTGCGCGATTGCATGCCCTTGAATATAGCCGGCACCCCGACGATCTTCTTATCATATAAAAATGGGTTTACCATTAATGTATATAGATTAGCGGTCTCTTCGACACCATAAGGTGCAAGTAATTTTGATACTTTTTGATTTATCTCTTCTTTAATATTTCTAAGCACAACGTGATTGCAATAATATACTCCTCTATTTTCAACAAGAAGATTACCGTCTTTGGTAACAACTTTTAATTCGAACTGGCTATCAATATTTTGTGAGGTGTGGTTTTGGCACCAATCCATTTTTTTCATTGATGGTAACCACGCACTACATGCGCCCGGGTTTTTACGACGATACGCGTTAATATAGTTAATTGACCGCTCATAGGTATGCAAATAAAGACTGCGGAACATTATTGTGTCAGAAAAATTATTTTCATCACCAGATTTTAGTATTAGATACGTTCTAATTGTATTCCTATCGCAATTTATTGTAGTCCAGTCGAGTTGTACGCCGTTGATAAAAATATCGCCGCCGAATTCGCCAGACACTACAGGCGGTCCAGACGATGCGTTCCATATGCGCATGTCATTTGCGTGCGCACCGAATACGATAAGAAACAGAAAGATGCTTGCAATGATCCTCTTGGCGACACGGTTTCCGGAGTCCCAAGGGTAGCGCGCTCGAAATGGCATGGCTAATTCTCCCATTATGATTGACCGGCATTTCTTATTGACTGGCTTTGCGGCACAGTAATTGCAACTTAGGAGTTAGCCAAATCTTTTGTGGGCTGTGGCACGCTGTTGTCACTCTCGCCGCTTTGAACCGCCCATGTTTGCTGAATGGGGTCGTCTAATTATGCCGACATTCCCCATAGGAACCCCGGTTTTCGTCGACATGGTAGTCTTCGTGTCCGTCGAGGGCAATGTTAAGCGCGGTGCGGGAGGGTAGTCGCCTGGATTTGCTGCTGATCCGCCTGAGCCGGGCCTTCCCAGGCGGTTGATGGCGTCGGTTCTCGTCATCAAGGCACACCTCTCTCGTGGTTCTTGCCGGAACTCATGACAACCGCACGCGTGCCTGCCGCAGCCGTCGCAATACCAGATCAAGCCCATTCCGGCGTCGGCGAGACCGCCAAGGGTTGCGAGATGGTGATCGTTGGCACCGTCATGCCCATTCGACCTTCGGCTACTTGCCAGCGCAGGCGAGCCGGGTCGCGGGTGGAATCTCGGCGATGGCCAGGGCGATGAGCGTGCAAAGGTGGTGCTGGTCTGCGGGCGACATGGGGTCCTCGCTTCAGGAATCGTTTCAGGTCCGCCGCATCGGATGGCGACGATGGCCCAATCCCGCCCGGTCGGTCAATCCGGTTTGGCGATGATCAGCTCCCCGGCCTTCGATGGCTTGCCGCGGACGATCGAATAGGTCGTCGAGACCGCTTCGAGGGCGAAGCCATCGAATAGCGCGCGCACCTCCGGCCGATCGTTGATCGACAGCAGAAAGGTGCCCTTCAGGTTCCGCAGCCGGTCTGCCAGCTCGGCAAACTCAGCGCGGGCGAAGCAATCGCGGCCGTAGTCGTTCTCGACGCCGAAATAGGGCGGATCGAGGTAGAACAGCATTCCCGGCCGATCGTAGCGGCGCACGAACTCCTGCCAGGGCAGCCGCTCGATAACGACGCCGGCGAGCCGCTCGTGGATCGCCTCCAGCATCGGCGCCAGCTTGGCGACGATCAGGAGAAATGACGAATGGCAAAATCTGAGTATGGAAGTTTGGCTCAACGGGCCGCTCGCAGATTGCACGACTGCGAGCGGCGGCATGCCATGTCAGTATCGGTTCGCTAGGGCCTGTCCTCATTACCGGCTCTTGCGCATGTTGTGTGGTCTTGAGGCGTCGCGACTCTTTCTAACACCGCAGATGATGCGGTGGAGGAAGCATGCCTCAAATATCGATGATGCCAGGATGTCGCTT
>NZ_JAZHLK010000053.1:0-26160 GCF_036549515.1 Aurantimonas sp. E1-2-R+4
GATTTCGAGAACCTGTCGCGCAACGCGCTCGCATTCCTCAAACTGGCGTCTATCCGCCTAATGCTGCGAAGGCTTTGTTCAAATTGAACAACTTTCCGGACCGACTCTAAGACTGCCAGATATCGGCGAACAAAGCGCCTCGAGCGTCGGTCATAGGCGCCATGGTGGTCTCCTTCCTGGGATGGCGGCCGCACACCCTGCGCGACCGCCCGGCTCGATTATGCCGCCTGCGGCCACGCGAACTTCTGCATCGGCTTGTCCACCGGCGTATCTGCGAGATGGTTGGTGTAGTTCGACATCACCTTCTGCGAATAGCCGAGGATCACCTCGAGGATATTTCGCTTGGTGAAGCCCGCATCGAGAAACGCCTGAACCTTGCCGTCATCGACGTTGCCGCGGTCGCGCACGACGCTGAGCGTGAAGTCCCGCAGCGCTTCAAGCCGCGCGTTCGGCAGGGGCGTCTTGTTGCGCAACGCGTCGCTGATCGCATCGTCCACACCCATGTTCTTGGCGATGCCCGTATGGGCGGGAACACAGTAGTGACAGGCATTCTCGACATTGACCGTCTGCCAGACCACGGTCAGCTCGTCCTTGTCAAAGCTGGAGTTCACGAACAGCTCGTGGACCTTCTGGTAGGCCTCCAGCAGGCCAGGCGCCTCGGCCATGACCGCGTGCAGCCCCGGGATCCGGCCGAAAGCGGCCTTCGATTTGGCGAGCAGCGGCTTGCTGTCATCGGGGGCGGTGGTCTCGTCGTGCAAGGTGAAATCGGTCATCATCATCTCCTGGTTCATGATCGCGTTGTGCCCGTGGATGGAACGAGAGCCCTGTCGTTGGACCCTTGATCGGGTCCGCTGCAGATAATCGGTATTTGAGTGATTACTCAATAGAAAATTGAGCGATCACTCAAACTTGATGAATGACTGCACGACAGCCCGCGACAGGAACGGAAAACGGCCTTATCTAGCAAACCATGACACGCGCACGACCCTATGATCGCGAGACCGCACTTGATGCGGCGCTGAACCTTTTCTGGACGAAGGGCTATCACGCCACGTCGCTCAAGGACCTCGAGGCCGCCCTGACGATGAAGCCGGGCAGCATCTACGCGGCCTTCTCAAGCAAAGAAGCGCTCTACCTCTCTGCGCTCGAACGGTATTTCCTCCGGAACCGAGACGCCTTCCGGGCGACGGTCGACGCGGCGGCCTCGCCGCTTCAGGGGCTGGCCGATCATCTGCGGAAGCTGGGTGGGACGCTTGAGGGCGATTCGGAGTGCCGCGCCTGCATGCTGGTCAAGACGCTGCTCGACACGACGGCATCGGAAGCCACGATCGCGGCGGCGGCGCGGCGCTATCTCGATGCGCTAAGGGCGGAGTTCGCCGCTACTTTCGAGCGCGCGAAATCGAGCGGCGAGCTTCCCGCCGATGCCGATTGCGACCGGCTGGCGCGGCGCTATCAGCTGGACATCGCCTCGCTCCGGATCGAGGCCCATCGCGGCACCGATCCGGGCGAACTGGCTACCCTCGCCGAGGATATGGCGCGGGCACTGGAGCAACTGCGCCTTCGGCCGAATTGATCCCGGCAGCGCGCCGCCGTCCTCTAGCGGCCTGCTGCGTCGGGCAAACGATCTATCCCGACGGCCCGGGCCAGCGCCGGGACGCCGTCGATCGCCTCGATCTCGGCCATGGTCAGCCGGATGCCGAATTCGGCCTCCAGCGCGAAGACGATCCGCACCAGGGCAAAGGAATCCCAAGCCGCGATCTCCTCAGTGCGGGTCGCGGGCGTGATCGCCCCCTTATCGACGCCGAGCACCTCGGCAACGATCGCGGCGACGCGGGATTCGATGTCGCTGTCGGTCATGATCGTCACGATTGCCTCGTCCCTCGTCTCAGTCATGATGCCTCGCCGTCGCTCGTGTCCGTCATGATCCCGCGCGCCCCGTCGACGATCGTCAGCCCCGTGGGAGCCGCCACGCCAGGCGCCTCGGCCGCCGGGTCGAGGTCGAGCACCCAGCGGTTACCCTCTTGGCCGAACCCGGCCTCGGCGAACAGGCCCCGCGCCGGGCGGTTGCGTTCCATCGTCTCGACCGTCCCGACCAGATGGCGCGCGCCCGCCGCCGCCGCGCGCCGGCAAAGCACCGCGAGCATCGCCGTCTCGACGCGCCGCTGCAATGCTCGGCAGGAGAGATAGAGATTGCGGATGACGACCGCCTCGCCCGCGTGGTCGGCGAGCACCAGCCCGACGATGCCGTGACCGCCGAAGACGTCGTCGAGCCGGACGAGAAAGTCGAGGAAATTGCTTCGCTGGCTGAGTTCCATTTCGTTGGGCCGCTCGGCGGTGAGCACGAACTGGTTGACCCGCCGCGCCAGTTCCGCCGCGCGCGGCCGGTTGGCGGCATCGAGCCGCAGGATGGTGAGCCGGGTTTCGAGGCGTTCCAGAAACGCCGCCGCGTCGGGCTCGGCCGCGCGCAGGCGTTCCACGTCGGCCCGGCGCTGATAGAGCCCGGCGCGGGTTTCGGCATCCCCGCCCGGCCGTTCCCCGGCGGCCAGCAGCGGATCGGCGAGCAGCATCGCCGCGAAGCTATCCGGGTCGGCGAAGCGCCGGACATCCATCGCCGGAAACCGCGCCGCGACCCGCGCGCAATTGACCGGATCGTCGTCAATGAGGAGCGTGTGTTCGGCCGCCAGCCCGAGCTCCTCAAGAACCCGCGCGACCAGATCCGCCTTGTCGGCCCAGTCGACCGCCAGGGCGGAGAAGCGCGGAACGCGGGATGGCGCGTCATGGGCGAGATCGGCAAGCGCTTCCCGCGCCACCTCGGCCTCGTTCCGGCTCGCCGCCGCGAGCACCAGACCGCGCGCCGCAAGGGCTGCGAGCGCCGCCGCGTAATTGGCGTGCAGCGCCAGATCGGCGGTTTCGCCGGCGACGCCGCGCCACAGCGTATCGTCGAGGTCGGTGATCAGCAGCTTCGGCGCGCTGCCCATAATCCGGGCGGCAAAGCCGGCGGCGGTGTCGGCGATGGCGTCGGCGCCGTGCTGTGACGGGATGGTGCCGAGGCTGGCGGCAAAGCGCGTATCGAACAGCGGCGCGTCGCCGGCGAGGTCCGGCGCGACCGGACAGGCAAAGACGCCTGCGCCGGCGTCGCCCTTCCCGCCCGCGTCCGTCTCGCCGATGATGGCGACCGAGCATTGCAACGTTTCGGCGAGGCTTGCCCCGACCCGCGCGGTTTCGTCGTGAACGGCTTTCGCGCCTGTCGCGGCGATGGAGAGGATGGCGCCATCAAAGCGCCCTTGCCCGGCCTCGTCCCGCGCCCGTCCGGCGGCCTCGGCCAACCCCTCGACCGCGACGGTCTCCAGATCGAAGCCGGCGATCGCCAAGGCAAGCCGCAGCGCGTCGTCGATGGCGCGCGGCTGATAGGAGGTGACGAGGAACAGCCGCACCGGGCGCAGCGTGGCGTCGACGCCGGCTTCACGGAGCAATGCCGCGGCGCGGGCGGTGCCGAGCCGTTCCCGCGCCTCGCGCAGAACCCGCGACAGGGCGCCGCGTCCCGCATCGGCCGCGCGGATGATGGCGCCAGCGTCGGGCGGTGCGGCGGTCGGCGCGAACGCCCACCAGGATGGCGCCTGGCTATCCCTCGGCATCGCGATGCGCGGTCACGGCTGGAGCGGCTCGATCTGCCGGGTGACGTAGCTGCGCTCGACCAGCCCGTCAGGGCAGAGACGGCGGGCGATCTCGTCGATCGTCGCATCCTCGTCCATGTCGGGATTGCAGAGGAGCACGTCGACCAGCACCATCTTATATTCCGGCCAGGTGGTCAGCATAATGTGCGACTCGGCCAGAAACACCACCAGCGTGATGCCGTGGGGGACATAGCGCTGGGCATGCTCGCCGATGATCGTCGCGCCGCCGGCTTTCGCCCCGGCGAGCGCGGCGTCGCGCAGCGCCAGCTCGTCCTCGATCGCGGCCGAACAGTCGCGCATGTCGGCGAGGACTTGGCGTATTCGCATGATTGCACCTTATGATTGCGAGGGCGAACGCCAGCGCCGCCATCGGCCCTTTTCAATTCGCTCGGCTCGCTATAGTCACGCGCCATGCGGGCCGCAACCCCGCGCCACCACCCGCGCGCGGCCGTCGCGCGGCCCCACTCGACGACCGGAGCGCCCCCGCCATGGCCGACCGCCCCCCCGCCCCAGCCGACCCGAGCGGCCTCGTCCTGCGCGAATTTCGCCTCTCGGATATCGAGTCGGTGGCCGGCTTCGAGGCCGCCATCGCCGTGAAATCCTTCGCCGACGAGGCGGTGACCGATCCAGCGCACTACCGCAAGAAGCTGACCAAGCTGATTAAATATGGCGGCGACTGGACCAAGGTGGCCGAGCAGGGCGGTCGCCTCGTCGGCTGGGTCTGGGTGGCACCGCGCCAGAACTTCATCACCGGCGACACTTACGCCGACTTCCGCTCGATGTATGTGGATGGCGAGCGGGCCTGCCCCACCGCCGCGATCGCCCTCTTGCGCGCAGTCCTCGATCATTGCCGGGAGGCCGGCTACACGCGCATCGTCGGACGCACGGCCAGCTCCAACGACGCGATGCGCGCGCTCTACCGGTTGGCGGGCTTCGAGGAAAAGCACATCGTCTACGAGATGGACATCGCACCGGGTTCCGGCCCCGGCATCTCGGGACGTGCGCTTGGCTGACATGTAACCTAAGGTTGTTATCAGACTGACACCGTGCCATCCTGTCCGGCGACGACGGGAGGCCGGAGATGAAGCGGTTCCTCTACCACGACCTGATTGTCGCCGGGAACTGGTGCAACCTGAAGTGCCGCTATTGCACCAGCGTCGCCGACGCGGGCGACTTCGGCGAGGCCACCTCGGCGTCGGCAAAGCGACGCGGCGCGGCAATCGCAATCCCTAATGTCCTGGACATGCTCGACGGGCTTCGCCGCCATGTCGACGCGCCGGTGATCAAGGTGAGCGGCGGCGAACTTTTCCTGCTGGCCAATGCCACCGATTTCGTCGCCGAACTGTCCGCGCGCTACGCCCATGTCCAGGTGCTGACCAACGGCACCGAGCTGACGCCGGCGATCGTCGAGCGCCTGTCCGGCCTCGGCAATGTCGGCTTCAACCTCTCGCTCGACGGCCACACGCCGGAGATGAACGCTATGCGCTGGCGCTCGTCTCGGCTCGGCGAGCGGGTGATGGCGGCGCTCGACGCGGTCGCGGTCGTCGGCCGAACGCTGGAGATCACCATGGTGGTGAGCGATGCCAACGCGGCGCATCTTTGCGACTTCCTGGCGTTCCTCGCGACGCTGCCCTGCCGGGTGGTGCTGATCCCGATCCCGGTGCGCGGCGTCCATTCCGACCGGTTGTTCGGCCTGGAAGCGCGGCGGACCTTCGCGGAGGTCCTGCGAAGCCTGCCCGGCGCGTTTGCCCCGGTGCTCGGCCCGGCCGCCTACTACCACCGGCTGGCGGATTTTCTCGATGGCGAGGACGGCGTTCGGCGTCACCGCTGCCATCTGACGGCCGCCGCCGTGCAATTGTTCGACACCGGCGCGATCACCCCCTGCCCGGTCGGCTGGACGGCCGAGATCGCCAATGTCCGCCGCGACGGGATCGACGCCGCGAGCGCGGTGATCGGCGAGCACAAGCTTTATGATCTGATGCAACGGGACCCGCCGCGGGTGCCTGTCTGCCGCAGCTGCTTCAGCCAGGCGGATGTCCTCAATCTCTATCTCGACGGCGCAATCGATCTTGCGGAGCTGGCGGTCATGCCGCTCTTCGCCGCGCCGGCGGCACGGCAAAGGCTGGTCGAGCTAAAGACCGCCCGGATGCGAGCGCTTCAGGCGCCCGCCAAAGCCCGCGCGAGATTTGACTCGACGGTAGTAGGATCGGGCGCGGCCGGATCGGGCGCGGCGGCAGCCATGGCCGTCGCGGCCGATCGGTAGACCGCCAGGCTGGCTCCAACGGCCAAAAGCCGCGCTGCCGCGTCGATCGTGTCGCAGGTCGGCAGCAAAGTCAGCACCAGACAATCGGCGAGCCAGGGCGGGCGGGCGTTTTCACCCTCGTCGCGCCCGGTATCGCCCGCGACATGGCGGCAGAGTTCGTCGGCCCGTTGCCAGTCGCCCTCGTCGCAGGCCCGCAACATCGCCGCGAACAGCGCCGGACGCGGCGCCAGCGCCACGGCGAAATCCGCCAGCCGTCGCAGCCGCGCCGGCTCGACGTCGAATGGCGCGCCGCCTGCCCCACCGTTCTCGAACAGCACCACGGCGGCGCCGGTCGCCGCGATCAATCCCTGCACGGTCCGGTTGCGCATCAGCCGGTCGGCGAAGAACAGCCGGGTTCGCGGCGACAGGCGGCGATCGGGGTCGGCGCGTCTGGCCACTTGGCGCAGGTCGAGCGACTCGAACGCCAGGCTGGCGAATGTGTCGGGGATCGTGAAAGGCAGATAGACCAGCGCCAGCGCCATGCCGGCCAGCTCCGCCCCGGCGCCCGGCGCCGCCTGGGCAAGCCGTTCCGCGCAGATATCGAGGCGTTTCTCCTCGCTGTGCAGCAGACCCGCCAGGGCACCGGCATCGAAGCGCGCGCTGGCCAGCGCCTCGCAGCCGGCGGCGAGGACGCCGAGTTGCCAACCGTCGCGCTCCGATATCAGATCCGAAAAGACATGACCCCGATCGACGATCTGCTGCTTGGCCGCGAATTCGCGCAGCATCGAACGGCCCCAGGCGCGCCGGAGGCGATCGGTCTGAACCGGAATCATCGAACCGTAGGCCTCATGCCGTTACGCTATCTCTGGTTGTATATCGAAGCAACCACAGATAGTATTTCCCTAGGATGTGTCGGAGGAATGGGTGAGCGGCATGGAAACCAATCAGGACGGGATCGCGGCGCGCGCGCTGGAGGATCAACTGGCGCAAATCCTCGAAAGTCTCTGCGCTGCGAACGAGATGGTCCGGCGGGACGCCGATCTGCGCACCGACAGTTTCGGCGCGATCGGGCTGACGTCCGTCGATTATCTGGAGTTCATCCTCAACGTCGAGATCGAGTTGAACATCGACGTGCCGGACGAAGCGCTGATGGACCCCGCCCTCGCCTCCGTGCGGCTCTGGGCCGACTATCTCGCCCGGCACCGCGACGAACTGGCGACGCCGTTGGTCGGCGCCGCGACGGCCTAGATGCCCGGCGCCCCGCTTCGGGTCGCCCTCGTCGGACCACGCGAAGACCCCTTCGCCGACGATCCCGACCGCGAACACCGCGAGCGGATGCTGCGCAGCTTCGAGGAGATCTGCCGGGACATCGTCACCTTCGGCACCGACTACACCCTGTCGCGCGAGTTTCTGGGCATCGAATATCTGGCGGCTACGCTGCGCCGGGAAGGCCGCCAGGTGGCCGTCGTCGGCGCCGGCAATGAAGGGCTCGACGACAAGGCGCTGATCGACCGGCTCACCGCCTTCGCGCCCGATATCGCCGGCTTCTCGCTGCTCTACGATCTGCAATTGAAGAGCGCGCTGACCGCCGCGCGGATCCTGAAACGCGCAAGGCCCGAGACATTCATTGTCTTCGGCGGACCGCTGGCCTCGGCGATTTCGGTGCTGCTGCTGGAAACCTTTCCGTTCATCGACGCTATCGTCGAGGGCGAAGGCGAAACGGCGATCGCGCGGCTAGCCGACGCTGTCGAAGGGCGCTGCGCGCTGGAAGCGGTTCCCTCGCTCGTGCGCCGGTCGGACGGCGGCATCGTCAAGCAGCCCCGCGCGATGCCGGCCGACCTCGACACGCTGCCGCATCCCGCCCGCGACATCATCGCCGCGATCCGCCAGCGCGGCCTGCCGGTGCCGAGCGCCTATCTGACGACCTCGCGCGGCTGCAAGGCGTTCTGCACCTTCTGCACGGTTCCGAACATCGTGCGCGGCCTGAAGGACGGCGTCTACCGGATGCGCGACCCGCGCGACGTCGTCGACGAGATCGAGGCGGTGACGCGCGACCACGGCGTGACGCGTTTCTACATGGCGGACGATAATTTCCTCGGCTATGGCGAGGCCAGCAACCGGCGGATGCTGGCCTTCGCCGACGAAATCCTGGCGCGCGGCCTCAAGATCAACTTCCATGCCGAATGCCGGGTCGATTCCCTCGTGCCCAAGACGCTGGTCCGGCTGCGCGAGGCCGGATTCGACCAGATCCTCTTCGGCCTGGAATCCGGGTCGGCCAAGACGCTGAAGCGTTGGGCGAAGGGCCAGACCGTCGAGCAGAACGAAGCAGCCGTGGCGCTGGCGCGGGCACTCAAGCTCGACCTGATGCCGAGCATGATCCTGCTCGACTGGGAGTCCTGCCTCGACGAGGTCGAGGAGAGTATCGGCTTCATCGAACGTACGCGCCTGTGGCGCTCGAACCAGCCGCTGTGGCTGGTCAACCGGCTGAAGGTGCATTGCGGCACCGCCGCCGCCAGGCGCCACGACAATGTCCGGGGCAAGCCGGATTTGCCGCCGGTGGACGCCGACGACGCGGTCAGCCTAGCGCGCTGGTGCGCCGCCGCGACCTATCAGCGAACGCCGATCGAAAACCCTCACGTCGCGGCATTCTGGTCGGCGCTGAACGGTGAGGTGAACCGCTGGTCGGTGCTGATCGACGAAGTGCTGCCGCCGCTGCTCAAGACGCTACGGGAGACATCGCGCGGCGGCGACCGGGTCGACGCCCTGGCCCGCATCAAACGGATCGCGACGTTCCGGCGCTCCGTCGGCGGCGCGCTCGCCGGGCTGATGCGGCGACTGGTCGACGCCGCGCAGGAACAGCAAAACGCCGGCCATCGTACCGAAAGCCTCGACAGCGTCGCCCGCCGCTTCGTCGAGGGGTTCGAGACCGAGCTGTTTCCCGAGGGGCTCGACGCCTGGCTCACGCCGAAGCCGACGGGACTGGTGGCGATGCCGGGCGCGGCCTCGCGGCCGCCAGCGCGACCGGCCGAGGCCATGCCGGCGGAGATCGGCTAGGCGAATGGGCGCGCCCGACCTCGCGGTGATCGTCCCGACATCAGTCAAGCCGGAGCGGCTCGTGCTGGCGCTGCATTCGCTGATCCCGCAGACGCTTTGTCGGGGTCGCTTCGAGACCATCGNCGTCCCGACATCAGTCAAGCCGGAGCGGCTCGTGCTGGCGCTGCATTCGCTGATCCCGCAGACGCTTTGTCGGGGTCGCTTCGAGACCATCGTCGTTGCCGACGGACCGGCCCCCGGCACCGAGGCGGCGGTGGCCGTGGCCCGCACGGCGGGGCTGCCGGTCCGCCTCGTCCGGACACCAGCGCTTGGTCAGGCGGCGGCGCGCAATCACGGCGCCGCGCTGGCATGCGCGCCGGTGCTCCTGTTCATGGATGACGACGTGCTGCTGTCGCCGAACTATCTTGCGACCGCCCTCGCCCATCTTGCCGACGAACCGAACCGCGTGGTCCGCGCGCCGGTCTATCTGCTGCGCTATCTGGCGCCGTTCCGCGATCCCGAGCGCGGCATTCGCTATGACGGGCGGGCACTCGATCCCGGCGCGGCAATGACGCGGCGTCTCGTATCCCGCCGGGCCGTCATCGTCGACTGGCCGTCGATCGCGCGTCAATGCGTCCACCGCAACCGGTTCGAGCGGCTGGTGAGCGACACGCTCGCCAACGGTCCGGCCGCCCATCGCTGGCTCGGCTATTCGGGGTCCGGCGTTGCGCTCGCAAAGCCGCTATTCGAGGCGGCGGGCGGTTACGACGAGGGCTTCGGCTTTCGCTGGGGCGCGGAGGCGATCGAACTCGGCTACCGGCTGATGCGGCTCGGCGCGGAGTTTCGCGACGCGACCGGCATATTCTCGGCTCATATGGACCACCCGCGCGGTGCTTCGCTCGACAGTTTCGCGGCGAGTTTCGACCGTTTCTTCGACAAACACCGCGACCCGGCGATCCGCGCGGTCGAGCGGCTGATTCTCGGCAGCGACCGGCTGCCGGGCAGTCTGTCCGCCTCAGGCGCCATACCCGCGGTCGAGGAAGTCTGATAGCCTGTCGCAACCCGCCGCGAAAATCTTCGTCTGGTTCGCCGTCGAAATCCGCACCCAATAATCGCTGGAATCCTCGCGATCGTGATCGGCGAAGACGCTCTCGGTGTAGAAGTCGAGCCCGGCGTCGTCGAAGGCGTGGCGCGCGAAGGCCCATTCGCCGAGACCCGCGTCGAATTTGACGCAATGGTTGAAGCCCGCCGGCGCGGCGATCACCGATCTCAGCCGGTCGCCGAGCCGGCCCTCGAACGCCCGCCAGTTGGCGGCGCAGATGGCACCGGTCGCGGCCAGATCGGCTTCGTAACGGCGAAACGCTTGCGGCCAGTCGACGGCCGCGTCGAGAAAGGCCCAGAGATCGCCGGGCCGGGCAAAATCGTCGGAGTATGGCGAGAACAGCCGCAAGTAGCGCCCGGCCCGCCGCGCCACGCGCGCCACCATGTGATCGATCGCCGCATCGTCTTTCGGATCGCCCAGCACGAACGAAGCATCACGGACCCGGCGCGCGGCGGCCCGCAGCACCATGTCGAGAACGAGGGCGCTCGCCCCGGCGTGGACCGGCGACCAGAGGAGCCGTTCGTTGTGGCGACGGACGAAGTCGACCACCGGCCGGTCGGCGATCAGCCAGCCGGCCCGCAAGCCGGCGAGGCTGCGCGACTTGGAGAACGAGTTGATCCAGATCAGCCGCTTCGGAAAGGCCTCCATATTCTCGGGAAACGGATGCGGCCGCTCGGTCTCGCCGGGATGGGCGAGATCGGGCACCTCGTCGAACACCAGCCAGCTTCCTGTGGTCGCGACCGCCGCGATGACGGTGTTCAGTTCCTCCACGCCGTAGACCTCGCCGGACGGGTTGGTCGGCTGGGTCAGCACGACGATGTCCGGGCAATGCCTGGCGACGAGCGTAACGGCCTCCGTCGCGCTCGGCAGGATGCGGTCGGGTTCCTCGGAACAGCAGGTGCGGTAGGCAATCCGGTGTTCGTCGCAGATGGTCGAGAAGTAGCTGTAGTTCAGCCCGAGAACGAGCGCCGTCCGCGCGCCGGCGATGTCGGCGAGATAACGAAAGGCGAAGGCGAGCGCCCCGGTCGCGCCGGCGGTCATCGCGATATTGGCCGGCCCGATCGCGCCAAAGGCGGAGGCGCCGATCCGCTCGTGGGTCTCGAAGGCGATGGCCGCGACGACGGCGGGCGCGCCGCCGGGCGCGGTATAGTTTTCGACCAGCATCCGCTCTTGCAGCTCGCGGGCGGCGATCTCGAGCAGAACCGACGGAGCCTTCAGATGATTGACCCCGGAGGAGAGGTAGCGGACGCCACCATGGCGCCGCACGGCAGCGGCCCGGCGCGCGGGATCGTAGAAATAGGCGTTCGCCCGCTCCAGCGATCGGTAGGTCACGGCGGAACCCGGCCCCGCTCGGCCGCGGCAGGATGGTTCGGCGATTGCAGCGCCAGCACCTCTTCGAACCGCACCCGGCGGGCGATCAGCCGCTCCTCGTCGCCGTCGACGAGGATCTCCGGCGGCCAGTCGTGGCCGAGGAAGTTCAACGGGCTCGCATGTTTGCCGTAGGCGCCGCAGCCGGAAAAGACGATGAGGTCGCCCGGCGCAAGGGCTGTCGAGAGCAACACCGCGCTGGCCAGCCGGTCGGTCGGCGCACAGAGCGGACCGGTGAGTTCCGTCGGCTCGCTGTCGCCTCCCTTCCTCGGCGGCCCGACGACGGCGACCGGCCGCCGCAAGAAGCGCAAGGTGCCCGACACCACCATCAGATGGTGGATGCCACCGTCGAGCGCCGCAAAACGCCGCCCCGCGGTGCGTTTCACCGCGACGACGCGGGCGAGATAGCGGCCGGCCGGCCCGGTGACGTATCGCCCCATTTCAAAGCCGAGTTGCGGGGGTGGACCGCCGCCGCAGATCGTCTGCATTTCGGGTCCGCGCAGGAAAGCGGTGATCGGATCGAGATCAAGAGCGGAATCGTCGGCATAGAACGGCGCGCCGAAGCCGCCCCCGAAATTGATGAAGCGCGGAGCAAACCCCTTCGACAGACGCCGGACCGCTTCGATGAAGGTCGCGAAGCGCCGAATGAAATCGGCTGCGTTGAGCGATCCCGACGTCGGATGATTGTGAAACCCGACGATCTCGACCGGCGCCAGGCGGTCCCGGGCACCAAGGATCGCGGCGGCGGTCGCCTCATCCATGCCGAAAGACGAGGCGCCCGCCCAGTCGCCGCGCCGCGCGCCGGCATCCTGCGGCAGATCGAGCCGCAAAACCGCTGTGGCCGGGCGCTCCAGCCGCGCCGCGATCGCCGCCAGCCGTTCGATTTCGCCCCGCGACTCGATCTGGATAGCGTAGATGCCAACCTTGACCGCCGCCGCCAGATCGTCGTCGGTCTTGGCCGGTCCCGACCAGACGATCCGTTTCGCCGGGATTCCCGCCGCCATCGCCAATGCCAGCTCGCCCCTGGAGGCGACCTCGGCCCCAAAGCCGAGGCCTGCGAACAGCCCGACGATGGCAGGATTCGGATTGGCCTTGACCGGGTAAAAGAGTGTGGCTCCTTCAGGCAAAGCCGCACGCAACCGCCCGGCGGCTTGCCGCATGACAGCCGCGTCATAGACGAAACAGGGCGTGCCATAGCGCTCGGCGATCTCTTCGAGCCGAGCGTGCGACAGGTTGGCGGCGCCCCCTCCGGCCGCACCGGCGCCGGCATTCGGAATGTCGGGCAACTCGGCCATAGCCGACCTCATGGTTCGCGAACGCTTCACGTTACACAACCATAGGATGCGTCATCAAGACGTCCGTCAACCTTTCGGCCGACGCCTGACCCATGGCCGCGGCGGTGCCCGTCGTTCCTCGCTCAGATCGAGCCGGCCTCGACCATATAGTTGTTGGCGGTGCACATCGCGGCGTCGTCGGAAGCAAGGAACAGGACCATCCGCGCGAGATAGACCGGCTCGATCAGATCCGGCAGGCATTGCCGGGCGCGGTGTTTTTCAATTGCCTCCTCGGTGACCCACAATTGCTTCTGCCGCTCGGTCATCACCCAGCCGGGCACCACGGTGTTGACCCGGATTCGGTGCTTGCCGAGGTCGCGAGCGAAGGAGCGGGTCATGCCGTGGACGGCGGCCTTGGCGGTCGTATAGGCCGGCATGCCACCACCCGCCTCCCACCAGGAATTCGATCCCATATTGACGATCGAGCCCTTGCCGGCCGCGATCATCCCCGGCGCGACCGCCTGGATGGCAAACAGCATGTGGCGCAGATTGGTGGCGATCCGCTCGTCGAAATACTCCGGCGTCAAATCCTCCCAGCCGTGCCGGTCGTCGCGGGCGGCGTTGTTGACGAGGACGCTGGCGGGGCCATGCGCCTCAGCCAGCGCGGCAAAGGCCCGTCTCAGATCGGCGATATCGCGCAGGTCGCAAGCCTGGAAGGCGACGGTCCGGCCATCGGCGACCAGTTCGTCGGCAAGCGCCTCGCCCTTCCCCCGGTCGAGATCGACGAAGCCGATCTTCGAGCCTTGCGCGGCGAAGACGCGGACCATCTCGGCGCCGATACCGGAGGCGCCGCCGGTGACGATGACGCTGGCGCCCTCAAGGCTCGGATAGCTGGCAAAGCGCATGGAATTCCCCGCTTGGTTTGACGAAAATGAGAGACGCTTCTGGCCGCTTTATCCCCGAAACGGAAGCAGAAATCGAGCCACGACCGGTTTGCGAACGTCCAAAGATAACAGGTGTTCGCCCGGCCCGGCGACGCGGCGTCAGGCGTGCGAAAACGCGCCGGGGTTCCTGCGCCAGACCGAAAGACTGAGGCCAGCGGCGATGCAGACCCAGATGAAATATGGAATCAACAGCAAGCCGGCGACGGCGTCGATGGACCAGAACAGCGCGATGTTCGCCGCGATAGCCATCCCCAGCAGCGTGATATCGACAAATGCGAGATCTGGCCGGTGCAGGCCGAAGAACAGCGGCGACCATGCCGCGTTGAGGACGAGTTGCACGGCGTAGAGGATGAAAGGGAGCGCCGCCAGGCCAACCGTCTCGTAGACCCGCCAGCCGGCGATCGCGATCATCAGGTAAAGTGCCGACCAGACGACCGGAAAAGCCCAGTTCGGCGGCGTCCAGGAAGGCTTGTCGAGACGACGATACCATGCGCCCGGCTTGAAGATCATGCCGCTAAGGCCAGCGGCGCATACCAGCGCCAGAAACCCGGCGAAGCTGACGATGTCTGCGAAACTCATGAAATATTTCCGTTGCGCGCTGGCATTCTGCCTGTCCTATTTAGGCGCCGCTTCAGCTTGGGACACCACCGTCATGCAACGCCTTCTCCTGATCCTTTCGTCGCTCGCGGTCTTGGCGCAGCCGGCATCGGCGCAATCGAAAGACGCCAAGGCCGACCTCGCAACGATCAGGACGTGCCTCTCCGACCAGGTCGACGATCCCCGTTCCTGTATCGGAACCGTCGCCAATCCCTGTCAGGGCGCTCTCGGCGGCGCCTCGACGATCGGCATCGATACCTGCCTCGGGCGCGAAACGGCGGCCTGGGACACCCTTCTGAACAAGAGCTACAAGATCGCGGTCGCCTCCGCCGAAACCATGGATAAGCGGTTAGTGAGCGACGGCATTTACGAGCCGGGTGTCGCCGCCGCCCTGGTGAAGGCGCAGCGCGCCTGGATCGCCTATCGCGACGCCGAGTGCGATCGTCGCTACGAGCTCTTCAAGGAGGGAACGATCCGCACGAACATCGCATCGGATTGCCTGCTGGAGCTCACCGCGCAGCGGGCGATCGAATTTCGTGGGGAGGAATAGCGGGGCCGCTGAACGGCGAATTTCAGCCGTCCGCCTGCGCCGGTGCGCCGGCGCCTCAGTGCGGCGAAACGTCGACCTCGGCCATCATCGCCCGAACCTCGCGCTCGCTTCTTTGAAGAACGCGGAAGGCCTCGTATTTCGCCGCGTGGAAATCCGCCATCGCGCCGTGTGCCGGGTCGATGACGTCGCCGACGCGGCACATGGCGGCGGCGGCCTCCTTCAGGCTCGGCTGCTCGCCGGATGCCACCGCGCCCAGCATGGCGCTACCGAGCAGCACCGGCTCGCCGGTGACCGGAAGCACCACCTTCAGGCCGGTCGCGTCCGCCAGAATGCGCCGCAGCAGCGCCGAACGCGCCGCGCCGCCCGAGACGACGATGGTGCCAAGATCGACGCCCTTCTCCCGATTGGCCGCGACGATCTGGCGGGTGCCGTAGCAAAGTCCGCAAAGCCCGGCGACGAACAGCCGGACCAGACCGTCGGCGCCGCTGTCGAGCGTCAGTCCGGTCAGCACCGCCGTCGCCTTCGGGTCGGCCTCGGGCGAGCGGTTGCCGAGGAATTCGGGGACGATGTGAATCTCGCTCGCCAGCCTGGCCGCATCTTCCAGCGAGCCAGCCATTTGGACCGCGCGGGTTTCGAGATAGTCGAGCACCGGGAGACCCGCGCCGGCGGCGGCTTCCTTGGCTGCCGGAAACGCCGGGTGCATGGCGACGAGATAATCCAGCGCCGCGCCATAGGCCGACTGGCCGCCCTCGAGCAGCCAGTAGCCGGGCAGCAGCGCGCCGTAATAGGGCCCCCAGACCCCGTCGACGAAGGCCGGATCGCGGGTCAGTGCCATGGCGCAGGATGAGGTGCCCATGATCAGCGCCAGTTCCCCGGCGGGGTCCGCGGCGCCATTGGGACCGGCGCCGCCCAGCGTGCCGACGCCGCCGGCATGGGCGTCGATCAGCGGCGCGCCGACCGGCGTGCCGGTCACGAGTCCAAGTTCGGCGGCAGCAGCTTCGGTCAGGCCCGAGCCGAGGGGCGCGGCAATGTCGACGATGGACGCACCGATGCGGGCGAAGTCATCCTCGACCAGCTCGCCGAGGCCAATGGTCTTGAAGTAATCCGGGTCCCAGCGCGCTTCGTGGGCGAGATAGGTCCATTTGCAGGTCACCGTGCAGACCGAGCGGTCGCGGCTGCCGGTCGCCCGCCAGGACAGGAAGTCGGCGAGATCGAAGAAGTCGCCGGCAGCGGCGAACACCTCCGGCTTGTTCTCCTTCAGCCAGAGCAGCTTCGGCGTTTCCATTTCCGGCGAGATCGCGCCACCGACATAGCGCAGCACCGGATGTCCCGTCGCGTTGATCCGCGCGGTTTGCTCCATTGCCCGGTGGTCCATCCAGACGATGACGTTGCGGGCCGGATCGTCGGAGGGGCCGACCGGCAACGGCTTGCCGCCCTTGTCGACGACGACCAGCGAGCAGGTGGCGTCGAAGCCGAGGCCCTTGATGTCGTCAGGCGCGGCGCCGGCCTTGTCCATCGCCTCGCGAACGCTGTCGACCACCGCCTGCCAGATGTCCTCGGAGGATTGTTCGACGACGCCGCCATCCTCCTGCCAGATGCGGATAGCGCGCTTGGCCGAACCGAGCAGCGTGCCGGCCCCGTCGAACACGCCGGCGCGGGCGCTGCCGGTCCCGACATCGACCCCGATGAACGCGCTCATGACGATCCCCCCGGACGCTGACAACCTCGCACCCCACCACGCCAATGGCGCGAAGGGGTGCGAGGCTCAATAGCCCGTTCGGTCCGGGAGGAAAAGGCCGGCGCGGGCTAGGGCGATCCGCCCTGCCAACGATGGCGGTGGTCTACCAGCAGGTGTAACCGCCATCGGCAAGGACGATCGAGCCGGTAAGAAGGCTCGCGGCGTCCGAGGCGAGGAAATGCACCACCGACGCGATTTCCTCGGGCTGGCCGACCCGCCCCATCGGGGTCATCTCGAGCCAGACCTTGTACATATCGGGGTTCTCGTCCATGCCGAACTTGGTCAGCGGCGTCTCGATATAGGTCGGCGCAACGGCATTGACGCGCACCCCACGGGCGCCCCATTCGGCCGCGAGCGACTTGGTCAGATGATGCACGGCCGCCTTGGAGGCGTTGTAGAATGCCTGCGGCTGCGGCTTGTTGACGATGAAACCGGACATCGAGCCGATATTGACGATGGCGCCGGAGCCGCCTTCCAGCATCTTGCGGCCGAACTCGCGGCAGCACCAGAACAGGCCGTCGACATTGACGTCCATGTGGAAGCGCCAGTGCTCGTCGGTCGTGTCCTCGGCCCGCACGTCGGATTTCGCGACACCGGCATTGTTGACGAGGATGTCGATCCGGCCGTGCTCGGCGAAGACCTTGTCGGCGAGTGCGGCAACATCGGGGGATTTGGTGACGTCGAGCGTCGCGCCCTGGGCCTTGATGCCCTTGCCCTTGAGACGGGCGACGCAGGCCTCGACTCGGTCCGCCGCCATATCGGCGACGACCACGGTTGCGCCGGCCTCGCCGAGCGCCGTGGCGCAGGCTTCGCCGATACCCTGTCCGGCGCCGGTGACGACGGCGATCTTGCCGTCGAGCTTGAGTTTTTCCAAATACATCCGATGCACTCCAGGATGATGGTCGGGAATGACCAGTGACGGTCGACGCCTGCCGGTCGGATCATTGGCGACGCGGTCTTGCGCTCGCTATTCAGCGGATCGCGAGACCGGTTTCGTCGAAGCGATGAATGCGGCCCTCTTCGGGCGTGATCCAGACGGGGTCGCCGTGGCTGACGCGATAATCGCCGCCCGAACGGGCGGTGATGGCCGTGCCGTCATCGAGCTTGACGTGAACGAAGGTGTCGGAGCCCAGATGCTCCGAAACGCCCGCCTTGCCCCTGATGCGACCGCTATCGGGCGAGATCGTCAGATGCTCCGGCCGAAAGCCCATCGTATGGGCGTTGTGCTCGGCGGCGATCGGACCGGTCAGGAAATTCATCTTCGGCGAACCGATGAAGCCGGCAACGAACAGGTTTTTCGGATTTTCATAGAGCTCGAGCGGCGAGCCGACCTGCTCGACATTGCCGCGATTGAGGACGACGATCTTGTCGGCCATGGTCATCGCCTCGACCTGATCGTGGGTGACGTAGATCATCGTCGTCTTCAACTGGGCGTGCAGTTCGGACAGCTCCAGCCGCATGTTGACCCGCAGCGCCGCGTCGAGGTTGGACAAAGGCTCGTCGAACAGAAAGCCCTTGGGCGCCCGCACGATGGCGCGGCCGATGGCGACGCGCTGGCGCTGGCCGCCGGACAGTTCGCGCGGCTTGCGCTGCAGATAATCGGTGAGGTTCAGCGTCGCGGCGGCGGCCCTCACCTTTTCGTCGATGACGTCCTTCGTCTCGCCCGCCATCTTGAGCGGAAAGCCGATATTCGCCGCCACGCTCATATGCGGATAAAGCGCGTAGGACTGGAACACCATGGCGAGTTCGCGCGCCGCTGGCGGCACGTTGGTGACGTCCTTGCCGTCGATCTCGATCTTGCCGCCGGAGACGTCCTCCAGACCCGCGATGAGACGCAAGAGCGTCGACTTGCCGCAACCGGAGGGGCCGACGAAGACGACGAACTTGCCCTCTTCAATCTCGAGATCGAGGCCGGGGATGATGACGGCGTCACCGAAGCGCTTCTGGACGTTGTGGAGCGTGATGGCACTCATTGCGAAACTCCTGTCGGGGTCCTCGTCATTTCACCGCTCCGAAGGTCAGGCCACGCACCAGCTGCTTCTGCGAGAACCAGCCGACGATGAGGATCGGCGCGATCGCCATGGTCGAGGCGGCCGAAAGCTTGGCGTAGAAATTGCCCTGCGGGCTGGAGAAGGACGCGATGAAGGCGGTGAGCGGCGCCGCGTCGGTGGTCGTCAGGTTCAACGTCCAGAACGCTTCGTTCCAGGCGAGGATGACGTTGAGGAGAACCGTCGAGGCGATGCCCGGCAGCGCCATCGGAGCCAGCACCTGGGTGATCTCCTTGCGCAGCGACGCCCCGTCCATACGCGCCGCCTCGAGGATCTCGCCGGGGATCTCCTTGAAGTAGGTGTAGAGCATCCAGACGATGATCGGCAGGTTGATCAGGAACAGGACGACGATGAGGCCGATGCGGCTGTCGAGCAGGCCGAGATTGAGGAACAGCAGATAGACCGGAACCAGCACGCCGACCGAGGGCAGCATCTTGGTCGACAGCATCCACAGGAGCACGTCCTTGGTGCGCTTGGTCGGGGAGAAGGCCATCGCCCAGGCGGCGGGAATGGCAACCAGCAGGCCGAGGATGGTCGATCCGACCGCCAGGTAGATCGAGTTCATCATGAAGTGGAAATAGTTCGAGCGGGACTGGACCTCGACGTAGTTTTCCGTGGTCCACTCGAAGCCGAGGAAGGTCGGCGGGATCGAGATTGCCGCCAGCTCGGTCTTGAACGAGGTCAGGAAGGTCCACAGGATCGGAAAGAAGATCAACAGCCCCACCGCCCAGGCGGCTATGGTGACGACGATCTTGCGCTTGGTGCTGACGCTGCGTGCCATGAGATCAAGCCTCCAGGTTCTTGCCGATGAGGCGGATGAGGAAGATCGCGACGATATTGGCGAGCACCACGGCGACGATGCCGCCGGCGGACGCCGCGCCGATGTCGGAATTGAGCTGCGCCAGGCGATAGACGAGATAGGTGATGTTGGTCGATTGCGACCCCGGCCCGCCGCTGGTCGTCACCAGGATCTCGGCGAAGATCGACAACAGGAAGATGGTCTGGATCAGGATCACCACGGTGATCGCCCGGCTCATATGCGGCAGGGTGATGTAGAAGAAGATCGAGAGCGGCCCGGCACCGTCCATCTCGGCGGCTTCCTTCTGGTCCTCCGACAGCGACTGCAGCGCGGTCAGAAGGATCAGCGTGGCGAAGGGCAGCCACTGCCAGGCCACGATGATGATGATCGAGGTGAGCGGATACTCCGACAGCCAGTCGATGGGCGGCAGGCCGAGGGCACCGAGGAACTGGCCGATCACGCCGTAGACCGGGTTCATCATCATGTTCTTCCACACCAGTGCGGCGACCGTCGGCATGACGAAGAAGGGCGCGATGACCAGCAGGCGGACGATGTTGACACCGTAGAAGGCCTGGTCGAGCAGCAGCGCGACCAGGATGCCGCCGCCGACGGTGATAACGAGGACGCCGAGCACCAGGATCAGCGTGTTGGCCAGCGCGGTGAAGAATTCGGGGTCGGACAGGAAGTAGGTGTAGTTGGCGAAGCCGACGAAGGGCGCGCTGCCCGGATTGAACAGGCTGTAGTTCAATGTCGAGAAATACAGCGTCATCGCCAGCGGCACAATCATCCACAGGAAGAGGACGATCACCGCTGGGGCCATCATGAGCCGTGCCGCGGATTTCGTGTGCAAGGTCGCCATGAGAATCACCCGAAGACGGCCGGCTCCCAATCGGGAACGCGCGCGATTTCGACGCAAGGGGCGGCGCGACGCGCGGTCCCTCGTTGCGGATCAAGAGCGGCGGTTCCTGCCGCGATTCACGCGCTGCAATACGCGGCCACATGGACCAAAGGTGCCGGCCGACGCCAGAGCGCCGGCCGACTTTACCCAATAATATTACTTAGGGTAACCCGCACGGGTCATTTCACGCTCGGCCTGGCTCTGCGCCGCGGCGAGCGCCTCGTCGACCGTCTTGGACCCAGAGAGGGCGGCCGCCATCTGCTGGCCGACGGCGGTACCCAAGCCCTGGAACTCGGGGATCGCCGCGAACTGCAGACCGACATAAGGCTTGCCCTCGCCCATCGATGGATCGGCATTGTTGATCGACTTGAGCGTCTGTTCGGCGAAGGGCGCCGCCTTCAGATATTCCGCGTTCTCATAGAGCGAGGTGCGGGTGCCGGGAGGCACGTTTGCCCAGCCTTCCTTTTCGGCAACGAGCTCCAGATAGGCCTTGGAGGTCGCCCAGCCGATGAAGGTTTCGGCCGCCTCGGTCTTCTGCGAGCCAGCAGGGATCGCCAGTGACCACGCCCACAACCAGTTGGCGCCTTCGTTCGGGCAGTTCTCGATGCCGCAGGGCGGCGGCGCGAAGCCGACCTGGTCGGCGACCTGGCTCTGCTTGGGATCGGTCACGAACGATGCGGCGACCGTCGCGTCCATCCACATACCGCATTTGCCCTGGCCGAACAGCGACAGCGTCTCGTTGAAGCCGTTCGACGCCACACCCGGAGGTCCCGAATTGGTCAGCATGTCGACATAGAGGCCAACCGCCTTCTTCCAGCCCTCGCTCTCGAATTGCGGCTTCCAGTCAGCGTCAAAATAGCTGGCGCCGTAGGAGCGGGCCATGTGGCCGAGGAACGCCATGTTCTCGCCCCAGCCCGGCTTGCCGCGCAGGCAGATGCCGTAGACGCCGGCGTCCTTGTCGGTGATCTTCGCCGCCGCGTCGGCGATGAAGTCCCAGGTCGGCTTCTCGGGCATCTCCAGCCCGGCCTTCTCGAACAGATCCTTGCGATAGAGCGTCATCACGCTCTCGGCATAGAACGGCGCGGCATAGAGTTTGTCGTCGGTCGACAGCGCCGCGCGGATCGGCGGAAGCAAGTCGTCGACGTCGTAATCGGCGCCGAGATTTTCCAGTGGAACCAGCCAGTCGTTCTTCGACCAGATCGGAACCTCGTAGGTGCCGATGGTCATCACGTCGAACTGGCCACCCTTGGTGGCGATGTCCGTCGTCACGCGCTGACGCAGGATATTCTCCTCAAGCGTCACCCAGTTCAGCTTGACGTCCGGATGCGCCTTTTCGAACTCGTCCGTCAGACCCTGCATGCGGATCATGTCGCTGTTGTTGACAGTGCCGATCGTCAGCGTCGTCTGCGCCTGCACCGAAGTCGTCGCGAAGGCGAGCAGCGACACCGCGCCCGCCAACATCGTCCGAAAAGTCATGAAAGCCTCCCAGCTTCGAAATTGAGCAATTGACCATTACGCGGGCAATTTCTCACTTCACGTCAAGCGATGTCAAATCAATTGCGTGGTGCGGCGCACCAATTCGACATGCGGCGACGCGCCCGTCCGCTTGGGCCGGCAGGCATCTTGACGCGACATGCGATGAGGAGAGTGAAGCTTCGCCGCGCGCTCAGGAGTCGAGCAGGCGGCGGGCCGTCGCTTCGTCGGTGATGAGTCCGTTGACGAGTTTGCCGTCCGCAGCCGCCCGGATCGCGGCGGCCTTCGCCGGCCCCATGGCCACGCCGATCACCTCGCAATGGGTGGTGGAGGGGATCGGTGCGCTGGCGACACGGGCGTTGAACGGACAATCGAGGATGCGACCCTCGGCATCGAAAACCCAGCCGACGATTTCACCGATGCCGCCGTCGGCGATCAAGCTCTGACGATCTTGCGGGGTAATGAAACCATCGACGACGAGCGGCGCCTCGCGATCGAGCTCTCCGATCCCGACAAAGGCGACAGACGCGCCGGCGGCGAGCGACAGCGTCGATTGCACGACCGTCTGGCCATGCAGCAGGGCCCGCTCCTCGGGCGAGGAGACGACCACGGGTAGCGGCATCGGATAATGCGGCGCCCGCACCCGGTCCGCCATGGAGAAGATGACGTTATAGACCGAGGCCGAGCCGTCCGGTGCCACATTGCCGGTCAGCGAGACGATGCGGTGCTGACGGCAGGTCATGGCCGGGAGGTTCTCGACCGCCGCCTTCAGCGTTCGCCCGGTTCCCATCGCGACGACCAGCGGCTTTTCGCCGCGAAGCCGCCGCTCCATCTCCGCGGCGCACGCCTCGGCAATCCCCAGCGTCGTCGACCCCGACGCCGGATCGGACGGCACCACCTCGACCAGCCCGAAACCGTAACGCGCGCGCAGGGCGGCGGCGAGTTCCAGACAGGCGGCGATCGGATGATCGATGCGCACCCGCACCAGACCGGCGCTGATCGACAGCGACACCAGGCGCTGGGCCGCCTGACGCGAGATCCCGAGCTTGGCGGCGATCTCCTCCTGGGTGTTGCCCGCGACATAATAGAGCCAGCCAGCCCGCGCGGCATCGTCCAACCGTGATCCATCGTCATCGCGCGTCCGCGCCATAGGCCTCGCCTCCCAGCCGCACCTGTTTAAGGCGACAGGCGGGCAATAGGCAAATACAATGAGCAATTGCCCACGGCCTCTCATTGCGGCAGCAGCAGCGGGTGCCCAAGGCCGCGGCATTCTGCCCAAGTCCCGCGCATTTGCCGATCTTCTGGCCGTCAAGGCTTGATTTTCCGGGGTTCCGCTTTCTCTCTAGGGGGAACCCGACTGGAGGATGCCGGTGGAACCGTTCGACGAAATGCTTTTAGGGCCCGACCAGATCCGCGAACCCTACGGCCGGTTCAACCAATGGTTCCGCGAACAGAATGTCGAGGAACTGGTGGCCAAGGCCAACGAGGCGGAGGGCTTCTTCCGCCGCACCGGCATCACCTTCAACGTCTATGGTGAGGACGAGGCAGCCGAGCGCCTGATTCCCTTCGACCTGGTGCCGCGAATTATCGCCCGCGCGGAATGGGAAAAACTGGCGGAGGGAATCGAGCAGCGGGTCCAGGCGTTGAACGCCTTTCTGCACGACATCTATCACGACCAGGAGATCGTGAAGGCCGGTAAGGTGCCGGAGCGGCTGATCGTCGGCAATGCGGCTTATCTGCCGCAGATGGAAGGCTTTAGCCCGCCCGGCGGCGTCTACACCCACATCATCGGTACCGACATCGTGCGGATCGCGGAGAACGAGTTCTACGTCCTGGAGGACAATGCCCGCACCCCGTCCGGCGTTTCCTACATGATCGAGAACCGGGAAACGATGATGCAGATGTTTCCCGAGCTGTTCGCCCAGAACCGGGTGCGCCCGGTCGAAACCTATCCGCATCATCTGCGTCGCTCGCTCGCCGCCGTCGCGCCCGCCGCCTGCGACGGCCCCTGCACGATCGCCATCTTGACGCCGGGCATTCACAATTCGGCCTATTACGAACACGCCTTCCTCGCCGACCAGATGGGCGTCGAGTTGATCGAAGGCTCCGACGTCAAGGAGATCGACGGGCGCATCCAGATGCGCACGACCGAAGGCTACACGCCAATCGACGTCCTCTACCGCCGCGTCGACGACGAATATCTCGATCCCAAAGCGTTTCGGCCTGATTCCATGCTCGGCATCCCCGGCATCATGGAGGTCTACAAGAACGGCGGCATCACCATCGCCAACGCCCCCGGCACCGGCATCGCCGACGACAAGGCAATCTATTCCTACATGCCGGAAATCGTCGAATTCTACACCGGAAAGACCGCGCTGCTGGAGAACGTTCCGACCTGGCGCTGCGCCGAGGCCGATAGCCTCGCCTATGTGCTCGACAATCTCCAGGACCTTGTCGTCAAGGAGGTTCACGGCTCCGGCGGTTACGGCATGCTGGTCGGGCCGGCTGCCTCGAAGGCCGAGTGCGAGGCCTTCGCGGCCAAGCTGCGGGCGCGGCCCGGCAATTACATCGCCCAGCCGACGCTGGCGCTCTCCACCGTCCCGATATTGGCCGACCAGGGGCTGTCGCCACGCCATGTCGACCTTCGCCCCTTCGTCCTCGTCTCCGACAAGGTCCGGATCATCCCCGGCGGGCTCACCCGCGTGGCGCTCAAGCAAGGCTCGCTGGTGGTCAATTCCAGCCAGGGCGGCGGCACCAAGGACACCTGGGTACTGAGGGACTGATCATGGCATTACTCGGACGCACCGCCAACGGCCTGTTCTGGATGTTCCGCTACATCGAACGCGCCGAAAACATGGCTCGCCTCGTCGACGCCGGGCAGCGGCTCTCGCTCACCAACCTGTCGGCGGAACCGGACGAATGGCAATCCGTGCTGGTCTCGGCCGGTGTCGAAGCGGCCTATCGCGCCAAGCACGCCGAATTCGACCCAGACACCATCGTCGATTTTCTGCTGCGCGACCGCGACAACCCGTCGAGCGTACGCGCCTCGATCGAAACCGCCCGCACCAATGGCCGAATGGTGCGCACCGCCCTCACCCGCGACCTGTGGGAGACACTGAACGAGAGTTGGCTGATCATGAAGGCCGAGCTAGAGCGACCGATCGATCCGCGGCGGCTGCAGACGGTCCTCGATCTCGTCAAGCGCCAGACAGCGCTGATCCGCGGCGCCTTCTATGGCACAATGCTGCGCAACGAGAGCTTCGACTTTTGCCATCTCGGCGCGTTCCTGGAGCGCGCCGACAATACCGCCCGCATCCTCGACGTGAAGTACTGGGTGCTGTTGCCCGAGCATTCCTCGGTCGGCTCCTCGCTGGACAATTTCCAGTGGACGTCGATCCTGCGCTCGGTCTCGGCGCACCGTTCCTACGCCTGGGAGTACGATGCCGACTACAAGGCGGTGAACATCATCGACTTCCTGATGCTGAACCGGCGGCTGCCGCGCTCGCTGGCCTATTGCTACGACTGCATCGAGGAGAGCCTGAAATATCTCAACCGCAATTACGAGGTGCAGCACCCCTGCTATCTGACGGCGGGTGCGATCAAGCAGCGTCTGGCCGACAATTCGGTCAAGGAGATCATCGACGGCGGCATGCACGAGTTCCTGGAAGCCTTCATCCTCGACAACAACCGCCTCGCCGGCGAGATCGCCAAGAGCTACCGGTTTTATCCGTGATAATCCGGCGAAAGCCTATCAAATTTGAGTTATGCGTGGCCCTCCCATCCCCCCCTCCGGTTGCACGCCAACAGGCGCAGCAGCCAATTCTGCGGTGCGCTTCGGTTGCAACGGCTTCCGCAACGCATGGCTAGCGTCCTGCTTGGCTTGGTCGAAATCGCGCTTGAGAATAATTGGCCTTTCCGCCTTTATCGCTTTCCCAAAGGCCAGAAATTCAAATCGACCAAGATTTGGGATGAGACGAGTATGCTGAGAGCTGTAGACGCTTTCAAGAAAGTTTAGGCTGGTCTGATCGATGAGGCTATGAGTAAGGAAAGTATTGCATTGCGATAGTATTGTTTTGCTGACGAGCGCTGTCCGCTGACTAATCACCAAAAGGCCCACACCGTATTTCCTCCCCTGCAACGCTATCTGGCCTATGCGGCTTACAACGAATTGCGTATCTGAATCAAAACCGGAACCGAATATTTCGGGAACAATGGTATGAGCCTCTTCAAGAACGATTAGAACTTGCCGCGCACGGCGATTATCGCGCGCCCATTCCATGATGGTGGAAAGATACAATTCCGTAAGCCTAAGAGTCGGTCCGGAAAGTTGTTCAATTTGAACAAAGCCTTCGCAGCATTAGGCGGATAGACGCCAGTTTGAGGAATGCGAGCGCGTTGCGCGACAGGTTCTCGAAATCCT
>NZ_JAZHLK010000054.1:0-25355 GCF_036549515.1 Aurantimonas sp. E1-2-R+4
GTGGTTCCGCCTGGGTCTCTTGCTCATCGTCTCTCCTGATCTCGGCCATCCTGGCCGCCTTCAGGCAGACAATCCACTCAGCACGCTGTCCAATTTTCCCGAGCCACCTCTGACCATGACGCATCAAATTGGCCGTCGATGGTCTCGGCCACCTGCTCAAGGTCCTGTGCATCGTCGAGCCGACCATCAGCTAATGCAGCTGCGTGGATGAGAAGAAGTTTGCGAAAATCCGAATAAGAGAGGCGCGTCATTCTTGGGTCCAAGAAAAAAATTTCACCACTGTATATAGCCCAAAACATCAGATGGTACGCAGACAGCCTGCCTAACCTATGGGATTCTGCACGTCTCTCGCCGCGGCCCAACCTTGCCGCCCACGCCGCCGAGCGCACCCTCGACGAGTTCCAGCCCGAGCAAACGCGCCGGATCGACCGGACCCGGCATCAACACCGAGCCGCGCGGCAGCGGCCGATAGCCGAGCGACGCGTAATAGGGCGGATCGCCGACCAAAATGATCGAGCCCTCGCCCTTGTCCCGCGCGGCCTCGGCGGCAAGGCGCATCAGGGCCCTGCCGGCGCCGCGGTTCTTGAAGGTCGGGCGCACGGCGAGCGGTCCCAGCATCAGCGACGGAGTCGCCCCGATCGCGATCGGCGTCAGCCGGACCGATCCGATGATCTCTTCTGCAAACAGGGCGACGAAGGATAGCGCCCGGTCGTGCGGCGCCATCTCGCGCACGCGCTCGGCGGCCCGCGCGAAGCGTCCGGGCCCGAACGCCTCGTCCGCGATCGTGTCGATGGTCGGGTCGTGGTCAGGGTGCTCCGGCAAATACCGGACATCGGAGAGGTGAAACATCAAAAGAGAACCAATTCGGGCGGACGATGGCGCCGCACGCAAGGCTCCCAATACGGTTGGGGAAATCCGGCGGACGACGGCGGTCAATGCGCTAGGGCGCGGACCTTTACTCGTCGTCGGCGAAGGATCATCGGGTTCACTCCTGGAGCGCCGTGCGTCCATTCGGACGCACTAAGGACGCTCTGCCGCTTTGATTGAGAATCGGAATGATCCAAAAATCGGATTCCCAATTTTGGTCCGATGCTCTCGGGAACGACGGTCGCATTAGCATTGCCCGCGAACGAGGTCCAGCGACGCGTCCCGTCTCCATTGACGCTGCGTTGCACTCGGCGATCCTTGCTCCAGGCACTACCTTGGAGCCACGGCAAAAGCGAAAGGGTGACGGCGATGGGACTTCTGGTCGACGGACAGTGGCAGGACAAGTGGTACGATACGAAATCGACCGCTGGCCGTTTCAAACGATCCACGACAAGCTATCGGAACTGGATCACCGCCGACGGCGAGCCGGGACCGGACGGTCGGACAGCATTCAAGGCCGAGGCGGCACGCTACCATCTCTACGTCTCGCTCGCCTGCCCCTGGGCACACCGCACGCTGATCGCCCGCAAGCTGAAGCAGTTGGAAGACGTCATCTCGCTGTCTGTGGTCGACTATCACATGGGGGAAGAAGGCTGGGTGTTCTCCGAACGGCGCGGCGCCATCCCGGATACGGTGCTCGGCAAGCAGAGACTCTACGAGGTCTATCTCGAAGCCGATCCGCACTATTCTGGCCGCGTCACCGTGCCGGTCCTCTGGGACAAGCAGACCGGCACCATCGTCAACAACGAGTCCGCCGAGATCATTCGCATCCTCAACCGTGCCTTCGGCGCATGGGGGGATGCGAGCGTCGACCTGACGCCCGAAGCGTTGCTCGGCGAAATCGACGCGATCAACGCCACCGTCTACGACGCCATCAACAACGGCGTCTACAAATGCGGCTTCGCAACGACGCAGGAGGCCTACGAGGCGCCGTTCCACGCGCTGTTCGGGACGCTCGACCGGCTTGAGGCGCGGCTATCGAACCAGCGCTATCTCGTCGACAGCGCCGCGCCGACCGAGGCCGACTGGCGCCTGTTCACCACGCTGATCCGCTTCGATGCCGTCTATCACGGGCATTTCAAGTGCAACAAGCGGCGGATCGCCGACTATCCGAACCTCTTCGGCTATATGCTGGAACTCTACCAGATGCCGGGGATCGCCGAGACCGTCGATTTCGGCCACATCAAGGGCCATTACTACTCCAGCCACAAGACGATCAATCCGACCGGGATCGTGCCGCTCGGGCCGGACCAGGATCTGACGGTTCCGCATGGGCGCGAGCGGCTGCAACCTCACCAGTGAAGATCGATCGGGCCATCGCCGCGCAGGTCGGCCAGCCGTCGGCGCGTCGCGCCGGTCGCGCCATTCGGTAATCCGTCGAGGCTGAAAAAACCGGTTTCCGCGATTTCGGCGTCCGGCGTCTTCGACGCCGTCTGGCGACAGGCTCCACAGTTGTAGAACAGGACATGATCGCGGTTGGACACGTTGCGGTTGAAGTAGACCGCGACGAGCTGGGGCGGATCGACGAGTTCGAGATTGCCTTCCTCGCGGAATTCGCGCTTGAGCGCATCGACGGCGGTCTCGCCCGGATCGACGCCGCCGCCCGGCATGTGCCAGCCCGAGACATAGGTGTGGCGGACCAGAAAGACCCGGCCCGCCACGTCGAACACCGCGCCGCGCACGCCGAGCGTCATGGGGCGCGACACCAGATGGACGCCGTGCAGCGCCCTGAGAAGAAATTTCTCTAAGAACATGGTCCCTCGAAAGAACACGGCCCTACCAAACGCCGCCGGGTCGCCTAAGATGGAGCAGATGTTTCGACTTGCCCATCTCTCCGACGTGCATCTGGGTCCGCTCCCGGAACTGTCCATTCGCGAACTCGCCTCCAAGCGGGTCACCGGCTACGTCAACTGGCACCGCAACCGCCGCCGCGCGATGTTCGGCGATACGCTGGTGAACCTGATCCAGGACATGAAAGACGAGGCCCCCGATCATGTCGCGGTGACGGGTGACCTGGTCAATCTGGCGACCAAAAAAGAAACCTTGGCGGCCCGGCTGTGGCTGGAAGAACTCGGCGCGCCTTATGACGTCTCGGTGGTTCCCGGCAACCACGACGCCTACGTTCCGGGCGCGCTGAAACGTTCGTATCGCGAGTGGTACGAATATATGATCGGCGATAATCCGCTGAACGCCATCGGCAACTCATTTCCCTATCTGCGGGTCCGGGGCAAGGTGGCGATCTTCGGGGTTTCAACCGCCGAGGCGACCGCGCCGTTTTTCGCCACCGGCACGTTCCGCCGGGGTCAGGCGCTGGCCCTCGCCCGGCTGCTCGAGAGCTGTCGGGCGACCGGGCACTTCCGGGTCGTGATGATCCACCACCCACCCATTTCCGGGTCGACGTCCTGGCACAAGCGCCTGATCGGAAAGCAGTTCTTCTCCAAGGTGATCCGCGATGTCGGGGCCGAGCTGGTGCTGCACGGTCATACTCATCTCGACACGTTGCACTGGCTGCGCGGGCCGGAGTTCAAGGTGCCGGTGGTCGGCGTTCCCTCCGCGAGCCAGGCGCCCGGCAGCGACAAGCCCGCCGCCCGCTACAACCTGTTCGAGATCAGTGGCGAGCCCGGCTCCTGGTCGCTGATCCAGCGCGAGCGCGGCGCACGCACGCACGGGGACGGTCTCGGCTGGATCCGGGAGCGCGAACTTTTGGAGGAGGGGCACGCGATCGACGCAAGGCCGCGCGAGGATGCCAAGCCGGCGGCGTAGGCCGCTCACGCGATGTCGAAACAAGCCGGGTGCGGCGAAATTCAGCCGATCGACACGCCCTGATAGGACGCGATCGCGAGAAGCAGCGCCGCTCCAATGACGATGCCGATCATCATCCAGGTGGCCGCGATGACGAAGTCGGCGCTACGGGTGCGCTGTTCCGGCTGACGGAGGGGCGCGTCCTCGCCGTTGCGAATCTGGCGGCTGGCATCGCCGGCGACCCGCTCGTTCAGCCCGTCGCTCAAAGCGAAAGCCTTGTCGCGCTCGACGATACGCTCGGCAACATATTCGGTGACGTGCTGGGCCATGACCCTGGTATCGGTCGATTCGAGCAGGGTCACGCGCCCGAGCCGGGTTTCACGGACGAGGCGATAGGTCCGGCGGTCGCGCGCCATGATGACATTGGCCGTCCCGTCGATCCACAGGCGCGGATGCATGCCACCCGAGATGGTGAAATCGAACAGCTCGTCGCCGGGGGGCAACTCGTCGATCAGCGACTGCAGTTCCTCCGCCAGGATTTCGAGTCGGGCCCGGTCGGCCTCGCGGATATCGACGACGACGTCGGCGCGCTGCGCGGCGGCGATCTTGGCCTGCCGCACGGCATCGGCCAGACGCTTCGTTCCCATCAGGGACGCCACGTTATCCTTGCCTTCGCCCATATGTCGTTGCCTCGAATCCAATTCGTTAACGAGGTCTTAACATACGGGGCAATCCAGTTGGAAGAAACCGGCGGACACACCAACCGGCGTTTCTCAACGCTTTTCTACTTCTTCCATGTTCGCCCGAATGGCCGCGAGGCAGGCCTCGGGCGCCTCGATCATCAGCATGTGGCCAAAGCCATCGAGCAGCGTGACGGTGAATTCGGCCGGAACGCTACTGGCCTGAGCTGTGGGCGTGACCCGGTCCTCGGTGCCCCAGATCACATGCACGGGCCGGCCGGTCGCGGCGATGGCATCGAGCGGCAAGACGCCCTGCTCGCCCGTCGAAAACAGATGGTCGAAAATTTGCCGGATCGCCGCCCGGCCGGCGGGGTTACGCGCCGCAGCGATCGCCGCCACAGTGTCGCTATCCGGCACCCAGCCGGGAGCGCCCATGCCGCCAAGGGCCGTGCCAAGCGCGTCCGTCCCCTCGGCGTCCATAACGGCGCGAATTCGCTCGGCGCCGATCTCCTTGCCGAACCCGCCGGGTGCCAGCAGCGTCAGCGAGGCCACCCGCTCGGGGGCGAACAGGCCGATGAGTGAAGCGATGGCACCGCCCATGGAATGGCCGACGATGTGCACCGCCCCGATGCCACGCGCGTCGAGCTCCGTGATCACCGCCCGCGCAGCGATCTTCGGCGGACCGAAGCCGGGATAATCGCGCGAGCGGCCATGACCGGGAAGATCGAAGGCGATGGTCCGGCGTTGCGGCGATGCCAAGGCGTCCTGCAACGGCGCCCAGATCTCGGCCCGGCCGTCGAAACCATGGAGGAAGACGATCGGCGTCGCGGCACCCTCGCCGCTTTCGGCCCCGCCCTGTTCGATCGCGAACAGCCGTTGATCGTCCATCACTTCCCCCTGCTTATACGGCGGCGAACGGCAGCCGCGCCGTCGTCGAGATGCGATCCGGATCGATCCTCAGATGGACGAGCGCCGGACGAGCGGCCTTCAGCGCCGCCCTCATCGCCTCGGCGAAGTCCTCCGTCCGCATGACGCTGAGACCGAGGCCTCCGAGGCTCCGCGCAAGTGCGGCGAAGTCGGGATTGACCAGCGCGGTCGCCGACTGGCGGCCGGGATACGACTTTTCCTGATGCATCCGGATGGTGCCGTATTGCGCGTTGTCGAACACGATGACAACGATGTTCGCCCCCGCCTGCACGGCGGTCGAAAATTCCTGGCCGGTCATCTGGAAGCAGCCGTCACCGGCGAAGCAGACCACCGCCCGTTCGGGATAGCGCAGTTTCGCGGCGACCGCCGCCGGCAGGCCATAGCCCATCGATCCGGAGGTGGGAGCGACCTGCGTGGTCCGCTCCGAGAAGCAATGGTAGCGGTGCAGCCAGCCGGCGTAGTTGCCGGCCCCGTTGGTCATGATCGCGTCACGCGGCAGCGTCGCGCGGAGTTCGGCCATCACCGCGAACGGATCGACGAAGTCGGAATTCGGCTTGGATTCGGGCGCGGGAGTCGACCAACGGAGGTAATCCCGGTGGGCCGCCTCCGCCTGTCCGGCCCAGGCGACGGTGGCCGGTGCCTGCAATTGCATCGCCTTGCAAGCAAAGGACGCCGGGTCGGCATGAATGCCGAGCGCCGGCGTATAGAGCCGGCCGATTCCTGCCGCCTCGGGCAGGATATGGACGAGGCGCTGCTTGGGAACCGGAACCTGGAAAAGTGTGTATCCCTGGCTCGGCATCTCACCGAGCCGCGCGCCGACGGCAATAACGAGATCGGCCTCGGCGATGCGGGCCTTCAGTGCGGGGTTCGGGCCGATGCCGAGATCGCCGGCATAGTTCGGGTGGTCATTGGGAAACAGGCCCTGGCGGCGGAATGAGCAGGCGACGGGCAGATGCCAGTGTTCGGCGAAGGCGACGATGTCGGCGATCGCGCCATCCGTCCATCGGGATCCGCCCAGGATCAGCATCGGACGGGAGGCGGCGCCGAGAAGCGCCCACAGTTCCTCCATGTCCTCGGCTTGCGGGAGCACCGGATCGACGTCGACGTGCGCCGGAATATCGGCTTCGGCGACGCCAGACAGCGTATCCTCCGGCAGCGCGACGACGACCGGGCCCGGCGCGCCATCCATGGCGATCCGGTAGGCTTCAGCGACGAGGCCTGGAAGTTCCGCAGGCGTTTTCGCCTCGAACACGGCCTTGGCCATATCGCCGAACAGACGATCGTAATTGACCTCCTGGAAAGCGCCGCGGCCCCGGAATTTCGTCGGCACCTGGCCGACGAAGAGGATCATCGGCGTCAAGTCATGGGCGGCGACATGGATGCCGGAGGCGGCATTGGTCGCCCCCGGACCGCGCGTGACGAAGCAGATGCTGGGCCGGCCGGTGAGCTTGCCATCGGCCTCCGCCATCATCGCCGCGCCGCCCTCCTGGCGGCAGACGATGGTCTCGATGGCGCTGTCATAAAGCGCGTCGAGCACCGGGAGATAGCTTTCTCCCGGTACGCAGAAGACGCGGGTCGCGCCCTGCTCGGCGAGCGCGGCGACGAGCAGTTCGCCTCCGGCCGCCCTCACTTGGCGAGCAGCCGGTTGGCGGCCGCGACGATGGCTTCGAGCGAGGCTGTCACGATGTTCTTGTTGATGCCGGCGCCGAACAGCCGGCCGCCGTCATGCTCGACTTCCATGTAGCAAATGGCGCGCGCGTCGGAGCCCGCGCCGAGCGAATGCTCGGAATAGTCGAACACCGAGAATTCAATGCCGATATGGCGGCACAGCGCGTCGACGAAGCCGTCGATCGGCCCGGTGCCGAGGCCCTCGATTTTGGTCTCGACGCCGTCGTCGACGATGGTCGCCTCCAGGATACGCTCGCCCTTCACGTCCGGGTTCGGCCGGGTGAAGTGATCGACGAATTTGATGCGGGCTCCCGGCTGTTCGACATAGCGCTCGATGAAGCGGTCGTAGATGCGCTTCACCGGCAGCTCCCTACCCTCTTCATCCGTGATCGCTTGGATGTCCTCGCGGAACTCGACCTGGAGATTGCGTGGCAGGTTCAGCCCGTAATCCGCCTGCAGCACATAGGCGATGCCGCCCTTACCCGACTGCGAGTTGATCCGGATGATCGCCTCGTAAGAACGGCCAACGTCTTTCGGGTCGACCGGCAGATAGGGAACTTCCCACAGCTCTTTGTTGGCGGTGCGACGCGCCTTCATGCCCTTGTTGATCGCATCCTGATGCGAGCCGGAAAACGCCGTGTAGACGAGCTCGCCGACATAGGGGTGCCGTTCGCCGATCGCGAGCTGATTGCAGTATTCGTAGACATCCTTGATGTGGTTGATGTCGGTGATGTCGAGGCCGGGATCGACGCCTTGGGTGAACATGTTCAGCGCCAGCGTGACGAGGTCGACATTGCCGGTGCGCTCGCCATTGCCGAACAGCGTGCCCTCGACCCGGTCGGCACCGGCCATCAGGCCGAGTTCGGTCGCCGCGACGGCGGTGCCGCGATCATTGTGGGGATGCAGCGAGACGATGACGTTGTCGCGGTTGTCGAGGTTGCGACACATCCATTCGATCTGGTCGGCATGGATGTTGGGCGTCGACATTTCGACAGTCGCGGGTAGGTTGAGGATCAGCCTGTTGTCAGGCGTCGGCCGAATGATCTCGGCGACGGCGTTGCAGATCTCGACCGCGAAATCGAGTTCGGTACCGGTGAAGCTTTCGGGCGAATATTCGAACCGATAGTCGCCGCCCGCCTTGGCCGCCATGTCGGCGACCATCTTTGCCGCGTCGGTGGCGATTTCCCTGATGCCGGCGCGGTCCTTCTGGAAGACGACGCGGCGCTGCAATTCGCTGGTCGAGTTGTAGAAATGGACGATCGGCCGACGCGCGCCCTCGAGTGACTCGAAAGTCCGCGAAATCAGCTCCGGTCGGCATTGCACCAGCACCTGCAACGACACGTCGTCGGGGGCGCCACCCTCTTCGATGCACCAGCGCGCGAAGTCGAAATCGGTCTGCGAGGCCGACGGAAAGCCGATTTCGATTTCCTTGAAGTTCATTGCCTTCAGGAGCGCGAAGAACCGGGCCTTGCGGTCGTGGCCCATCGGGTCGACCAGCGCCTGGTTGCCGTCGCGAAGGTCGACCGAGCACCAGATAGGCGGCGTCGTAATGGTTTTGCTCGGCCAGGTGCGGTCGGGCAGATCGATCTGACCATAGGGCTGATACTTTACCGAAGCCGAGGGCATCGTGCGGGATGGCTCGGCCTTAGCGGCGGGACTGACTGCGGACGTAACGGACATGGCTGTTGCACCTTGATCGCTCGGGCGGATGCCGGGGGCGGCGCTGGCAACGCGCGCGCATCTGATCGGGTCATCCGAAATTGAAACCGGATTGTAAAGCGAAAGGGGCAGAGCGGGGAGGCTCTCAGGCCTCTGGCGCGCCGGCTCGACCGCCGGACGCCCCTTGGATCAACGGGTCCGACGGCCGCGGCTAAGTAGACCGAGGAGAAGGCCCGGACGCGCCAGGGCAGACGGCCGCCGAAGGGCCGCAAATGTCCACATGCTGGATGGCGTCACGATCATGCGCGCCAGATTATTGCGAACGCGGTCGATTGCAAGCCGAATTTCGCGATAGCCCGCCGAAGGCTCAGTCCGCCAACTCGTCGCGCGTGGAAAAACGCAGCGTCGAGACCGCGCCACCGGCATTGGATATTTCGAAAACGCCGCCAATCTGCTCGGAGAGCGATGCGACGATGCGCATGCCGAGATTGCGCGAGGAGGACACGGAAAAACCCTCGGGCCAGCCGGGGCCATCATCGGATACCGTCAGACGAATCGGCGTTTCACGCGATTCCGCATCGCCAGCGTCGCGGCTGAGTTCGACGACGATCCGCCCGGACCGACCGTCGGCGCAGCCATGCTCGATCGAGTTCGAAATCAGCTCGGTGGCGATCAGGCCAAGCGGCACGGCGAGCTCCGCCGAGACTTCCACCGCCTCCGCGTCGACCTCGTAGCGGATGTTCGCCACGCCGGACGCCTCCAGAAGGTCCGGGCCAAGTTGGGTCAGATACGGTCCCAAATCGAGGCTCTGCCGGCCAGGATCGTGGAGTTGGCGCTGAATCTTCGAGATCAGAGATATTCGGGCCGACGCCTGTTGCAGGACCGCGGACGCCTCCGTGCTCGTGGTTCCGCGTGACTGAGCGTTCAGCAATGACGACACCACGGCCAGATTGTTCGAGACCCGGTGTTGCAATTCGCGGAACAACAGATCGCGTTCGCCGGCATGGCGCGCGGCCGATTCCTTTTCGATTTCAAGACGGTCGAGCGCGAGTTGCATCCAGTGAATCAGCAAAATGTCGACGGCGACGATGAAGACGTAGAACGATAGCGCCAAGGTCGATCCGCCGGTCAGGGCGAAGGAATCGAAAGGCGGAATGAAGAAGTACCAAGCGAACAATCCCGCAAGGAATGCGACGGCCACGCCTGGAATGACGCCGGCGAAGAAGGAGGTGATGATGACCGCGGGAAAGAAGGTCAGATAGGGAAAACCGACCGGCAACCGGTCATCGAGAAGATAGCGAACCGCGAAGGACAGTGCGAGCAATGCGGCGGCAAACAGCCAACGCATGACCGGCTGACCCCGCAGCGAGGTTTTCGACAGAAGCGCCTGTACGCCCCGCAGATTGACCAAGGGGGAATTCATCGGTCGTTCGGCGAAACCCTCCACCATCAATAATCGGTCCTCGCTGTTCGGGGTGAGCTAACCACCCGATCGAATCGGACGGTCGAACATTGCAACGGATGCTGTCGCAAACGATAAGTATGGCGGATCAAGGGCGCGTGCCAGGTCCAGGGTCGGATTGCAGCCGGGCGTTGCCAAGGCAACACGGGCAAGCAAGCGATGGCCGCTGGAAGGCGCGATGTCCTACAGAACCGGGACGCCCGTCTGTTTCGCCTCGCCTTCCGGCTCGACATGAATCGAGACCCGCGCGCCGACGAAGGCTTCCTGCAACGCGTCCTCGATCCGGTCGCAGATGTCGTGGGCGACGCCGACCGTCATCGCCTCGGGCACGACCATGTGGAACTCGATGAACATCGCCCGGCCCGCGAGCCGGGTCTTCAGATCGTGGACCTCGATGGCCCCCTCGGCATGGGCCGAGATCAGGTCGCGAACGCTGGCTTCCTCGACCGGGTCGATCGCCTGATCCATCAGGCCGGAGAGGGAGCTGGTCACGACCTTGAAGCCCTCACGCAGAATGTTCAGCGCCACGAACGCCGCCATCAGCGGATCGAGGATCGTCCAGCCGGTCACCGTCGCCAAAAGCAGGCCGCCAAGAACACCGACCGAGGTGACGACATCCGCCATGATATGCTGGCCATCGGCCGCAAGTGCCGGCGAGCGACGGTCGCGCCCGCGGCGAATGAGAAAAACCGCCCAGCCGGCGTTGATGACGGTCGCTACGGCGTTGATGGCGATGCCGGCAAGCGGCTCGTCGAGCGAGCGCGGCACCAGATAAGCCGCCCAGGCCTCGCGCAGGATCAAAAGCGCCGCGACGACGATCAAGACGCCTTCGACGACGGCGGAGAAATACTCCGCCTTGGTATGTCCGAAAGGGTGATCGCTGTCAGCCGGCTTGTAGCTCAGCGTCACCGCCCAAAGCGCGATGAGCCCGGCTACGACGTTGACGATCGATTCCAGCGCGTCGGAAAACAGCGCCACCGAGCCGGTCACGTGATAGGCGGCATATTTGATCGCCAGCACGATCACGCCGATCGCGACGCTCGCCATCGCGATGCGCTTGACCAGAGGCGCGGCCGCCTCGCTTGTCTCCGATACCACCGACGTCACCAAATCAAGCCGCCTTCTCGCGGGCCCGGCGGGGCAGATGCGCGACGATGTTCTCGATCATGCGCATGCCCGCCTCGCCGCCGAGGCTCATGATGCTTTCGGGATGGAACTGCACCGCAGCGACCGGCTCGGTCCGGTGCTCGAAGGCCATGACGATGCCGTCGTCGGTCTCCGCCGTCACCTCGAACTCCTTCGGCAGGCGAACGGGATCGGCGAAGATCGAGTGATAGCGGCCGACGGTGACCTCGCCGGGCAGGCCGGAGAAGATGATGCCGGGCGTCGTCACGCGGATGCGCGACGGCTTGCCGTGCACCGGCACATGCATCGTACGCAACGTGCCGCCATAGGCCTCGGCCAGCGCCTGCAGCCCGAGGCAGACGCCGAAGATCGCCGCGCCCCGCGCGCGCGCAGCGACGATGGTGCCCTTGCAGTCGAAGTCGGACGGATTGCCTGGCCCCGGCGACAGCACCACGAGATCGGGATCGACGCGGTCGAAGATCTCGGCCGGAACCGGCGTGCGGACGGTCGTGACCGTCGCGCCGGTCTGGCGGAAATAATTGGCCAGGGTGTGGACGAAGGAATCCTCGTGATCGACCAGGAGGATTCGCAGCCCCTCCCCGACCCGCGCCGCTCCGCGTGTCGCGCCGGCGGAATTTGACTCGCCGGCCTCACGGATCGCGCCGATCAGCGCCGAGGCTTTCAGCTCGGTCTCGGCCTCTTCTTCCTCGGGATTGGAATCATACAGCAGCGTCGCGCCGGCCCGCACTTCGGCGATACCGTCCTTCAGCCGGATCGTGCGCAACGTCAGGCCGGTGTTCATGTCGCCGTTGAAATGCACCATGCCGACGGCACCTCCATACCAGGCGCGCGGGCTCTTCTCGTTGTTCTCGATAAAGCGCATGGCCCAAAGCTTTGGCGCACCGGTCACGGTGACAGCCCAAGCATGGGACAGGAACGCGTCGAAAGCATCCATGCCATCGCGCAACCGGCCCTCGATGTGGTCGACCGTATGGATGAGCCGCGAATACATTTCGATCTGCCGCCGGCCGATGACCCGCACGGAGCCCGGATCGCAGACCCGGCTCTTGTCGTTTCGGTCCACGTCGGAACACATGGTCAGTTCCGACTCGTCCTTCTTTGAATTGAGCAGCTTCAGGATCTGCTCGGAATCGGAAATGGCATCCTCGCCGCGCTTGATCGTGCCGGAAATCGGGCAGGTCTCGACCCGACGGCCATTGACGCGCACGAACATCTCCGGCGAGGCGCCG
This sequence comes from Aurantimonas sp. E1-2-R+4, assembly GCF_036549515.1. Classification (NCBI taxonomy): domain Bacteria; kingdom Pseudomonadati; phylum Pseudomonadota; class Alphaproteobacteria; order Hyphomicrobiales; family Aurantimonadaceae; genus Aurantimonas; species Aurantimonas sp. E1-2-R+4. The sequence continues at coordinate 12,441 of NZ_JAZHLK010000054.1, forward strand.
ATCAGGAATTCATTCTCGCCGAGATTGATGAGAAACGAATAGGGCGAGGGATTCACCGCCTTCAGCCGCCGCGAGATTTCCGACGGCTTGTGCTCGGCGCGCTCGTAGAACACCTGGCCGGGAACCACCTCGAAGAGGTCGCCGCGCATGAATTTCGCCTTGGCGGCGCGCACCAGTTCGGCATATTCGCCGGGCTTGTGATCGCCGCGCGGCGGGATGCGCTCGGAGGGCGCGAAGGGCGCATCCGGGCCCCCGCCCGCAAGCCCTTCGGTCGAGACGCCGTCCTTGACGAATTCGTACCGGGTCAGGAAGGCCGAGGCGGAGTAGTGATCGACCTCGAGCAGTTCGTCGGGGAGATAGAGCAGCAGATCGCGGCGGTCCGAATCCCGCTCCAGCACTTCCTCGACAGGGTCGAACTGATAGGCGAGGTCATAGCCAAAGGCGCCGTAAAGGCCGAGATCGCGATCTTCCTCCGCCCGGAACAACGAGACAATCGCGCGCAGCACCGAAAAGACGCTCGGCATGCGCGAGCGTTCCTCCTCGGTGACCGCCGTGCCCGGCTCCTTGATGACGAGGCCGAGCGCCATGGGCGCACGAGCGAGCGAGGCGATGTCGTCATGGCCGGCCAGCGCATCCGCGATGAATCCGAGCAGCACCTCGCCGCGCGGATTGAGGGCCGCGATCCGCATCGCCCGCCCGGTCGAGGAGACGACCAACGGCGGATCGACGAAGGCCACATCCTGGCGCGTGTAGCGGCCCGGATACTCGTAATTGGAAAACAGGACGGCGCCGCGACGGGTGTCCAGGCGATCGAAATAAGGCTCGATCGCGCCGTCATAGGGAACGGCGCGCCGGCTGCGCGTGATCGTCACCCCGCCCGCCGTCAGGTAGCGCTCGCGGCCGTCGTCGGTCTGTTCGGTCACCATGAACTCTCTCCGGGTCTCAAGCCCGGACCCCCGGCGACATAGCAAAAAAGGCCGCCGGATGATCCGAGGCGGCCTTTGGGTCTGATCACAAGCGTGACGGTCCGGCCGCTGTCAGCGCGCCCACCACCAATTCATCGAAAGGATCGTCGTCATCATGCGCAACCGATAACCGAGCCGGACGACGAGAGCAAGACACTCATCAAGGTGGACACCCGGTCACCGGCTCCGGGTTCGCGCCGCGACCAGCGGAAGCGATCCCATGTCGTTCGGAGGGATTTGCCAGCGGCGCGCATTCGGTTAGATCGAAGGCATGGAAGAGTTCGATTACATCGTCGCCGGCGCCGGCTCGGCAGGTTGCGTCCTGGCGAACCGGCTGTCTGCCGATCCGAAAAATCGCGTGTTGCTGCTGGAAGGCGGCGGCAAGGACAACTGGATCTGGTTCCACATTCCGGTCGGCTATCTCTTTGCCATCGGCAATCCGCGCGCCGACTGGATGTTTAAGACCATCAGTCAGGCAGGGCTCAATGGCCGGGCTCTGAACTATCCGCGTGGCAAGACGCTGGGCGGATCGTCGGCGATCAACGCGATGATCTACATGCGCGGCCAGGCAGCGGATTACGACCACTGGCGCCAGCTCGGCCTCGCCGGCTGGGGATGGGACGACGTTCTGGAGGCGTTCAAGGCGGTCGAGGATCATGTCGACGGGCCGGACGACTTTCACGGGACCGGAGGCGAATGGCGTGTCGAGCATCCGCGCATCCGTTGGGACGTTCTCGACCGGGTGCGCGACGCGGCCGAGGCGGCGGGCGTCGCCAAGATCGATGACTTCAACACCGGCGACAACGAAGGCTCGGCCTATTTCCAGGTCAACCAGAAGGGCGGGCGGCGTTGGAGCGCGGCGCGCGGCTTTCTGAAGCCCGCGCTCGGTCGGCCGAACCTCAAGGTGGTCACCGGCGTCATGGTCGACCGGGTGCGCTTTCGTGATGGGCGCGCGGTGTCGATCGACTACCGCAAGGACGGCAAGGGCTTCGAGGCGCTGGCGGCGCGCGAGATCGTGCTGACGGCCGGCGCCGTCGGCTCGCCGGCGATCCTCGAGCGCTCCGGCGTCGGCGACGCCGACCGCCTGAAAGACCACGGCATTGCGCCCGTGCATCACCTGCCGGGTGTGGGCGAGAATTTGCAGGATCATTTGCAGATCCGCCCCATCTACAAGGTCGACGGAATCAAGACGCTGAACAGCGAATACAAGAACCTGTTCCGTCGGGCGATGATGGGCGTCGATTACGCGCTCAGGCGGCGGGGACCGTTGACCATGGCGCCGAGCCAGGTCGGCGCCTTCGTCAAATCCTCACCGGATCAGGCGACCGCCAATCTGGAATTCCATTTTCAGCCGCTGTCGCTCGACGATTGGGGCGCGGGGCTGCATCCCTTCTCCGCTTTCACGGCGAGCGTCTGCAATCTGAGGCCGACCAGCCGCGGCAGCATCCATCTGACCGGCGCGCGGCCGGAGGATGCGCCGGACATCGCGCCGAACTACCTGTCCACCGACGAGGACCGGCAAGTCGCCGTCGACAGCCTGAAATGGGCCCGGCGGATCGTGGAGCAGTCGCCCCTCGCGCCCTACCGTCCGGAAGAATATAAGCCCGGCGCGCATGTGACATCCGACGCGGACATGCTGGTCGCCGCCGGCGATCTCGGTACCACGATCTTCCACCCGGTCGGGACGGCCAAGATGGGAATTGAAGGCGATCCGATGGCGGTGCTCGACGAGCGGCTGCGCGTGCGCGGGATCAGGGGCCTGCGCGTCGCCGACGCCTCGGTGATGCCGTCGATCACTTCGGGCAACACCAACTCGCCGACGATCATGATCGCCGAGAAGGCCGCCCGGATGATCCTGGACGACGCGCGGGCTGATACCAACCTGCGGTGATAGGGACTCATTCGATGGCGCTGAAAGGGCTGGTCCGGCCAGGAGCAGCGCGCGGTTCGATGCGCCGCATCGCGCGTCGTCCCGCTCCTTGCCAGGCATTGGCGATCGTCCCGGTCGAATGGGTTCCTATCGCCGCAGGTTGGTATTTGAGAGCGGAGGGGCGACAACGAAAGAGCCCGGAAAACAAGCGCTCCGGGCTCTTCGTTGAGAATGGTCGGCTGGTGGCATCGGGAGGAGGAATGCCGCCAATCGACCCATGCGCGGTGACAGTGAAAGCCCGTTCGCTTGGGAGGAGGTCGGCGGGCTTTCCGATCGTCCATTGCCGCAACATCATGACTGTACATCAAGTCGCGACAATAGACTGTCACCCGTTTGCTACGATTCCATGGCAATCAGGCTGGCATTGCCGCCGGCTGCCGCAGTATTCACCGACGTCACCTGTTCACGGGCGAATCGCGCCACGTAACTCGGCCCGCCCGCCTTCGGCCCGGTGCCGGACAGGCCCGAGCCGCCGAACGGCTGCGAGCCGACAATCGCCCCGATGATGTTGCGATTGACGTAGATGTTACCGACAGTCAGCCGCTCGGCGATCGTCTTCACCGTTTCGTCGATCCGGCTATGGACGCCGAGCGTCAGACCGAAGCCGGTCCGCTCGATCGAATCGCAAACCTTGTCGAGCTCGCCGGCCTTCCACCGCACCACATGCAGGATCGGGCCGAACACCTCGCGGTCGAGTGCCTCGGGCTTGTCCAGTTCGACGATATGCGGCGCGAACCAGTGGCCCTCGGCCGGCAGATCGTCGCGGAGGCTGCCACGGAATCGGACCGTCTGCGACCGCTCCATGCGCTCGATGTGAGCGGTCAGCATGGCGTGCTGTTCGGCATCGATCACCGGGCCAATGTCGGTCGACAGGTCTTGCGGGTCGCCGACGACCAGTTCCGCCGCGGCGCCGGCGATCATCTCGATCATGCGCTCAGCGACATCCTCCTGGACATAGAGGACGCGCAAGGCCGAACAGCGCTGGCCGGCGGACCGGAACGCCGACATCACGACGTCGTCGGCGACCTGTTCCGGCAGCGCCGTCGCGTCGACCACGAGCCCGTTGATGCCGCCGGTTTCGGCGATCAACGGGGCGATCGGCGCGTTGCGTGCGGCCAACGCGCGGTTGATCGCGAAAGCGGTCTCGGTCGAACCGGTGAAAGCGACGACCGCCGTGGCATCATGGGAGACCAGCGCGGCGCCCGCCTCCCCGTCCCCCGGCGCGAGGAAAAGACCGTTCGCCGGAAATCCGGCCTCGTGCAGGAGGCCGACCGCCAGCGAGGCGACCAGCGGCGTCTGCTCGGCCGGCTTGGCGATGACGACGTTGCCGGCGGCCAGCGCCGCCGCGACCTGGCCGGTGAAGATCGCCAGCGGGAAATTCCACGGCGAGATGCAGATGGCGACACCGCGCGAGCGGTAGCGAAGACGGTTTTCCTCGCCGGTCGGACCGGGCAGCAAAGTGGGTTCGGCGAACAATCGTTCGGCTTCGGCGGCGTAGAAACGAAGAAAATCCACCGCCTCGCGAATTTCGGCGATGCCATCGTCGACCGTCTTGCCCGCCTCACGGGCCAGAAGCGCCATGAACACGCCCTGCCGCTTTTCCATCAGATCGGCGGCCTTGCGCAGCCAGGCGGCGCGGCTTGCGGCCGGCACGGCCTCGGCCGCCCGCACATGGCGCGCCGCCTCGGTGACGAGGGCCTTCGCGCCGCTCGCGCTCAGATGATGGCTGCGCCCGACGAGCGCTCCATCGACGGGCGAGCGGATGTCAACCGGCCGCTTGGCGTCGGCCCCCTTGAAGCCGCAGGTGACCGCGATCAGTTCGCGCCCGGCATGGTCGCGCGCGGCGAGGAAACGGTCGAGCGTACGCCGGTCGCCGAATTCGATACCGGCGGAATTCTTGCGAGGCGCGAAAATCTCCGATGGCAGGTCTATCTTCGGATGGCGCGCGGGACCGTTCTTCAAGACGTCGCGCGGGCGCTCGATCAAGGAATCGATCGGCACGTCCTCGTCGCCGACCTGCGCGACGAAGGACGAATTGGCGCCGTTCTCCAGAAGACGACGCACCAGATAGGCGAGCAGGTCGCGGTAGCCCCCGACCGGCGCGTAGATGCGGCAGGGAATTGCGGACGCAGAGTCGCGGCGCATGGTTTCGTAGAGCGCTTCGCCCATGCCATGCAGGCGCTGGAACTCGAACCCGGAGACATCGGCGCCGGCCATTTCGACGATGGTCGCGACGGTCAGGGCGTTATGGGTCGCAAATTGCGGGTACAGTGGCTCGCGCCGATCGAGAAGCGCCTTGGCCGCGACCAGATAGGACAGATCCGTGGCTGGCTTGCGCGAATAGACGGGATAGCCGGCAAGACCCTTTTCCTGGGCCTGCTTGATCTCCGTATCCCAGTACGCCCCTTTGACGAGCCGAACCATCATCTTGACGCCCGCCGCCTTGGCGAGCGCGTCGACATGCTCGATCACCGCGAGGGTCCGCTTCTGATAGGCTTGGATGGCGAGGCCGAAACCATTCCAGCCGTTAAAGTCGAAGTCCTTGACCACCGCGTCGATGACGTCGAGCGACAATTCCAGGCGCGATGCTTCCTCGGCATCGATGGTGAGATTCAGATCGTAGCTTTGCGCCTGACGCGCCAGCTCTTTGACGCGGGGCACCAGATCCTTCAGCACGGTGTCGCGGTGGGTCGGCTGATAGCGCGGATGCAGGGCGGATAGTTTGACCGAAATCCCCGGCCGATCAGGCAGCGGCTTGTTGCCGGCCTTGCGGCCGATGGCCTCGATCGCGTCGGCATAGGAGCGGAAGTAGCGCTCCGCGTCGGCCTTAGTGCGCGCGCCCTCCCCCAGCATGTCGTAGGAATGGCGATAGCCCTTCTTCTCGAAGGCGCGGGCGCGATCGAGCGCGTCGGCGATCGTCTCGCCGAGAACGAAATGGCGGCCGAGGAAGCGCATCGCCTGGCGCGTCGCGGTGCGGACCGCCGGCCCGCCGACGCGCTTGACGAGGGAGGAGATGACGCCTTGCGGCGTTTCGCCCGGCCGGATGATCCGCGCCGACACCCCGAGCGCCCAGGCCGAGGCGGCGGTCAGCATCCGGTCCTCGTCGCCGTCGTGATGGGCCCAGTCGCCGGCGCCGATCTTGTCCTCGATCAGCCGGTCCTGGGTCTTGGCGTCGGGCACCCTGAGCAGCGCTTCGGCCAGGATCATCAGCGCCAGCCCCTCGCGGCTCGACAAGCCGAACTCGCGCAGGAAATCCTCGACGCCGCCGATGCCGCCGGCCGCACCGCGAATCTCCTCGATGAGGTGGCGCGCCCGCCGATCGACCGCCTCTTCGTCGTGGGTCCAGCGCTCGGAGGCTGCGAACAGCGCAGCGACCGCCGCCGTATCGTCCGGCGCGAACGGAGCCGAAAAGGGTTCTGGCATGGCCGACATGGTTCACTCCGTGATCGATCGAAGACGACGCTATTTTACAGATCCAGCGGCCGTGTTTCTCGCCAAAAAGACCCCTGATTGCAGTGGAATGCTTCGCCAAAATGCCATACGCCTGCTCAGATGACCGAACTTGACCAAAAAGACCGGAAAATCCTCCGCGAGCTCCAACGCGACGGCCGTCTCACCACTCTCGAACTCGCCGAGCGGGTCCATCTGTCGCCGACAGCGACTGCCGAACGGGTGAAGCGCCTCACCCGCGACGGCTATATCCTCGGATATGCGGCGCGTCTTTCGCCGGAAAAGCTCGGCCGCGGCATGATCGTCTTCGTCGAGGTCAAGATGGACCGGACCAGCGACGCGGTTTTTTCCGAATTCAAGCGCGTCGCGGAAGCCACCCCGGACATCATGGAGTGCCACATGGTGGCCGGTGGCTTCGACTATCTCATCAAGGCGCGGGTGAAGGACATGACCGCATATCGGGCGTTTTTGTCCGACGCGCTGCTCGCCCTTCCCGGCGTGCGCGAAACCCATACCTACGCGGTCATGGAAGAGGTGAAGAACACCGCTTCGATCGCGTTCTGAGACCGCCGCCTGGGCCGTTACGGCACGTGAACGCTGCTTGCGCAGCCCCAGCCGATGCGCAATAGTCGGGCAGCTTCCATTCGATCCGCCGGACCGCGTTTTGCCCGCAGCGTCCGCATCCACTCAAGGAGACCTTGATGATCCAGATCCGCAATTTCGCGGCACTTGCCCTTGGCGCATCCCTGCTCAGCTTCCCGGCGTTCGCCCAGGACGCGGAGAGTTGTTCGACCGTACGCCTTTCCGACGTCGGCTGGACGGATATCACCTCCACGACGGCTGTCGCAAGCAACATCCTCTCGGGGCTCGGCTACAAACCCGACGTCAAGATCCTGTCCGTTCCGGTCACCTTCGCCTCGCTTTCCAACAACGACATCGACGTCTTCCTGGGCAACTGGATGCCGGCGCAGTTGGAGCCGATCAAGAAGTATCTCGACGACGGCTCGATCGTGCAGGTGAAGGCCAATCTGGAAGGGGCAAAATACACCCTCGCGGTGCCGAAATATCTCTACGACAAGGGCCTCAAGGACTTCGCCGATATCCAGAAGTTCAGGGATGAACTCGGCGGCAAGATCTACGGCATCGAGCCAGGCAATGATGGCAACAGCCTGGTCCTCGGCATGATCGAAAAGGACGAATTCGGGCTGAAGGGCTTCGACCTCGTCGCCTCGTCCGAGCAGGGCATGCTCAGCCAGGTCGCGCGCGCGACCAAGGCCGACAAGCCCATCGTGTTCCTCGGCTGGGCGCCACATCCGATGAACTCGAACTACGACATCGAATATCTGACCGGCGGCGACGAGACCTTCGGCCCCGATTACGGGGGCGCGACCGTGTATACGGTGGAACGCAAGGACTTCGCCACCGACTGCCCCAACCTCGCCAAGCTGCTCGAGAACCTGACCTTCGACCTGCCCATGGAAAACGAGATCATGGGCAAGATTCTCGATGACAAGCAGAAGCCGAACGAGGCCGCGGCCGAGTGGATCAAGGCGAATCCGGATCGTCTCGACGCATGGCTCGAAGGCGTCACGACGCTGGACGGACAAGACGGCCTGCCAGCTGTGAAGTCCTCTCTCGGACTTTCCTGACCGGTCGCGCCCGTCCCAAGACCATTTCTGGAAGGCCGGTTTCGCCCGGCCTTCTTCTTTAGAGCATCGAACGAAAATATGGACGCGTTCTGCCAGAGGGATTTCGGGACAAGGTCGAGGGGATCGGCGCAGGTCGTAGCGGCGCTACGGCCAAGACGAGACCCGATGGAATTGGCGCGAAATCACTTGGGCCACCGATCGCCCCGCACCGGTCGGCGCGGAAAGGTCGATCGGCGGATTTTAAAGCCTGCCGTTTGCCGGAGGCAAACAGGCGGACGGGTTTCCGGCCGCCGGGCGCCCACTTTGTCGGCCGGCTCGACCGTAGCGCCGCTACGCTCGTCGTCAGCCTCCGCGTGGATCACCTCGGCGAGCCGAGAAACAGAACCGCATCTATATTGTCGTCCGATGCTCTAAGAGCAGACCCGACCAGGAAGGAATCCCCGGCCCGTGGAATGGCTCCAGAATAATCCCCTGCCGATTGGCGAAGGCGCCTCGGCCTTCGTCGACTGGCTGACCGCCAACTTCACCTTCATCTTCGACGCGATCAGCAATGGCCTCGGCGCCTTCATCGACGCCGTCCTGTTTCTGCTGCAGTGGCCCCACCCCTTCGTCGTCGTCGCGGCCTTCGGAGCCATCGCTTACGCCGCCCGTCGCTCGATCCCGATCGTCATCTTCACCGTCGCCGGCCTGCTGCTGATCATCAATCTCGGATTCTGGGACGACACGACGCAGACGCTGGCACTGGTGCTCGCCTCGACCGCCGTCTGCATGCTGATCGGCGTTCCGCTGGGGGTCGCCGCCGCCCGGCGGGACTGGCTTTATGCCGGTCTTCGCCCCGTGCTTGACCTGATGCAGACGATCCCGACCTTCGTCTATCTGATCCCGGCGCTGATCCTGTTCGGGCTGGGCGTCGTGCCCGGGCTGGTGGCTACGGTGATCTTCGCCCTGCCCTCGTCGATCCGGCTGACCCGGCTCGGCATCGCCTCGACGCCGCGCCAACTTCTCGAAGCCGGCGACGCGTTCGGCGCGACCCGGCTGCAGCGGCTGTTCAAGATCGAGATTCCCTACGCCCTTCCCCAGATCATGGCGGGACTGACCCAGACGATCATGCTGTCGCTGTCGATGGTCGTGATCGCCGCGCTGGTCGGCGCGCCGGGCCTCGGCGTTCCAGTGCTGCGCGCGCTCAACAGCATCAATATCGGCCAGGGCTTCGAGGCCGGGTTGGCGATCGTTCTCCTCGCCATCATCCTCGACCGGTTCTTCCGCATTGACGAAAAGACCCGCTCATGAGCCCCATCGTCTCCTTCCAGAACGTCTCGATCGTTTTCGGCCGAAAGCCAGAGCAGGCGCTACCGCTTGCCGACGCGGGCAAGAGCCGTAGCGAAATTCGCGAGGCGACGGGCCTGACGCTGGGTGTCGCCGACGCCTCGCTCGACGTCGAAGCCGGCGAGATCGCCGTTCTGATGGGCCTGTCGGGCTCCGGCAAGTCGACCTTGCTGCGCGCCGTCAATGGGCTGGCGCCGATCACCCGCGGCCGGGTCGTCATCGACACCGGCAAGGGCACCGTCGACCCAAAGGAATGCGGGTCTAAACGCCTGCGCGAGTTACGCCGTCACGAGGTTGCGATGGTGTTTCAGCAATTCGCCCTGTTGCCCTGGCGCTCAGTCGCGGAAAATGTCGGGCTCGGCCTCGAACTCGCCGGCGAGCCGCGCGCCAGGCGGCGTGAACGGGTCATGACCCAACTCGAACTGGTGGGTCTCGGCGACTGGGCGCAATCGCGCGTCGGTGAGTTGTCTGGCGGCATGCAGCAACGTGTCGGCCTTGCCCGCGCCTTCGCCACCGACGCACCGATCCTGCTGATGGATGAGCCGTTCTCGGCCCTCGATCCGCTGATCCGGGCGCGGCTGCAGGACGAACTCCTGGAAATCCAACAGCGGTTGAAAAAGACCATCATCTTCGTCAGCCACGACCTCGACGAGGCGTTCAAGATCGGCAACCGTATCGCCATCATGGAGGGAGGCCGCATCGTCCAGGTCGGCACCGCGCAGGACATCGTCCTCAGGCCGGCCGACGACTACGTCGCCGACTTCGTCGCCCATATGAATCCGCTCAACGTTCTGACCGCCGAGAATGTGATGAAGCCGGTGGACGCCGAGAACGGTGCAACTCCGGCGCGGGTCGCGGCGATGGCCGAACCCGACACGCCGCTCAAGCGGGTGATGGAATCGATTTCCGGCGGCAATGGCGCGGTGATCGTATCCCGCAACGGACGGGTCGTCGGCCAGATCGGCCCGCAGGAGATCGTCGACGCGCTGATGCGCCACTGATACCGGCCTGCGATTGGTCCGAGGCCTATCCTTCACCCCGAATGCTAGGATCAAGGAAAAATACGCACCGGCATCCCTACACGGCGAGAACAGTTTCGCAGGCCGGGTCGACCACTCGCCGCGATCCGACGAGATTCAACGCGATTCGACAAGGGCTCAGGGATACGAGGGCTTCCGCCAACCTTTCCCCGTAATCTCGCGTCGCCGATCGCATCAGAATTTCTGCGCCACAACCCTCCATGTCCGCATAACTGTAAGCCGCTGCACCATTCTCAAAATAGCTATTATTTAGACTGCGCTGACGGAGATACACGCCGACGCCGTAGGGGATAAGCTTTTCCAAATGCTGCCAGCAACATCCAAAACAAGGGTGTATTGGGCTGAAATGCGAGAAACATGTTAAAGGCAAAGCCAATCACGAACAGCATTCCCAAGGTGCGATAGCCGACACATACCGCAAAAAAAATCTTAATTAACTGCCATAGCATGAGGGACATTATAATTATTGTAAATAACACGCCCCCTGTCAGAAGAAAATGGGCAGGCATAAATTCAGCTTGGTGCATTTTGTACACCTGCTCGGTATTTGAAGAACGCGACATGTAACTCCACGTATATTCTGCTCCAAAACCTGGCCCAAATATGGGCAATTATGCACTTGAGTTAGCTGTTGCCAAATGCACTACCGTATGACAGTTTCTTCCTTCGACCTTGGCCGGGGGGACGATGGCGGGGAAGGCAGACCTACTTGAGGCGCTTGACGCGTTCGTCGCAGAGCCAAAGCTCCTCGTCGGAGCCGTAGGCGCACAGACTTGGGGACACGGCTATTCGTCTCACGAGAGGATGGTCGAGTTCCCGCTAGAATACCGGGGAGAAGGTGATAAAGCGGCGCGACTGGCCTTAGTCGGCTTCCCCTCCGCGACGGAACTCAAGTTCCGGATTTCTCTCTGCTATAACGCGGCTATCTGTCGGCTCGATTACACCGACGAGACACACCCGAACACCCTTAGACTGCCTAGCGATGATCTCCCACCCGCAGTGAAAGGGCCTCATTTTCATTCATGGGAACTAAATCGGCGGTTATTTAAGGGTGGGTCAACGGTTCCAAAGCTGGAGTTGGCCGAGAGGTTTACAGTCGCTGGCGGATTTGATTCAGTGCTACGCTGGTTTTGTTCGCGGACGAATATCGAGCAGCCGCCCAATGGACATTACATCGCCCTTCCGAAAAGAGACACGCTGCTATGAGTTCGCTGGCCTCACTATTTGGACCATTTTCGCCAGTCGTGCGCGCTACGGTGGAACGCTCACTGGCAGAGGCATTCACGACCGAAGAAATCGATGGCGCTCTGCGCATAACGACGGCTTGCGCCTATCCATCTGGGGGGCTTGTTCGTGTGACGCTTCGCGGGGGAGCGCGTGAACTTCTGGCCTCAGACGAGGGGGAGGCTCTAGGCGAAGCGCTTGGCGCTGGCATTATATTGCCAGATCCTGAAAAGCTGGTCCGGCCATTTGTGTCGAACCGTGGTCTGAGCATTCGCGGCGGTGTTCTGAGTACCGATTTTTTTACGCCGGAAGACGCTGCGGTCAGCGTCGCCCATGTTGCGAACGTCGCCAAGGATCTAGCCGATTGGCTTTACAGCCACGGAGGGGTGCGACGCCGTCATGACTTCAAGAGGCTGCTTTCCGCTTTTCTCATCAACCGCTTCAAGGATCAGGTGGCAGAAACCCGCTTATTGGGGGCAAGTCAGAAGTCGCACAAATTCCCAGCCGTTATCTCATTCGCTAACGGTAGGAAGTTCATAGTTGACCCGGTCATAAATGATCCCGCGTCGATCAACGCGCGCGTGGTTGCCAACCTGGATGTGAAGGCCCGGCATGACCCGCTCATCCAGCAGCGGATCATCTATGATGACGCGGAGCCGTGGAAGTCGGCTGACATTGCCTTGCTGCAAGTTGGCGCAACCGTGGTGCCCTTCTCGCGCTCTCAGGAAGTTATTGAGCGGATAGCTGAGGAAACGAGGAAAGCCGCATGAACTCGGCAAACGAGGACGCTAATCGCCGCGCGGTAGAGGCCAAAATCTTGCAAAATTTGCTGGCCACGCCACCGCAGCCGAAAACCAGCAAAACCAAGGAGAGCGCCCCGCTCAAGAAGCGGGGCCGCCCGCCGAAGAAAGATAGCGATTAATCTTTCGCCCATCGCTTGTGCCAGCGCCTATCGAGCGCCGGTTTCGGCTTATCTGGCGGCACCCATATCGGGTTAGGCCGCGAATTGGATAGCAGGCTGTCGATAAGTCAGACGCTTGCCTTCGGCCCCCTTGAGGGCTTTGGCTGCCCGCTCTGCATCCTCGATGCCTAGGGCGGAGCGGTTGTTGTGCCGGAAATCGAACTCACTCAAGTATCGGTGCAAATGGGCTTCACTGACCGAATGATAGGTTCCGGTGATGCCCCGCTTAAGGATCGAAAAGAAGCTTTCGGCGGTGTTGGGGGGATGTCCCGAAGTTTGTTGAACTTCGTTGAGCGGCGATGCCGGGTTGAACGTTACGCGGCCCTCGATGCAGGGGCAATGAACTTTTCGGCATTTTGGCGCTGATGGG